>NZ_JBLYZI010000003.1:0-146024 GCF_057680865.1 Endozoicomonas sp. Z74 | reverse complement strand
CCGGAAATACCTTGTGCATCACCGGCAATGGGTGAGGGCGGCAGAGTTTTATGGAGGACACCGATCTGCTCTGGGGACATCATGGGTATGGACTTCAGGATGTCTTGGAATTGCTGAGGTTTCATGGCTGGAACTCCACTTTACACGACAATTCTCATGCTCAGGGAGTATAGACCATGTTAGCAACATTTAATTTGAACAGCGCCAGGTTGAAAGGTTTCTGGCAGGACATTAATCCGCTCCCAGCCCCTATGTCAGAAGGACGTGTTTTATAAGCTCTTTCCTGGCCAGGTCTTGGTAAACCACCTGAGTATCTTTTGAGCAGAACAGGGCTTTAACGCCCTGCTTTTTATCTATTGTTTAACGCTTGTTCCAGGGCTTACCCGCACATAGGTGTCGCTGGCAAGTATTCTTGATTTCCAGCTTTCTTCACCCTTTTTCAAAGCCAGATTCATCATATCGATTTTATCCGGGTCCGTGGCAGTTTTTCCTCGGGCCAGCAACCCGCTCATGGCAATCGTATAAGGGGAGCCACAGGTTTCCATGCTCAGGCTGAGGGCCAGGGCGTTATGGTTCTGCATGGCCTGGACGGGCACCGGTTGACCGATACAGCTTTTGGTATCAGCAACCGCGGTAGTGAAGGTGCCTTTAAGTTGCTTCCCCTCTTCCTGTTCAAGAACCAGTATTGAGCCTCTTTGATTTTGCCAGGTTCCTGTAAACCCCTGGCCAATGGCCTGGCTGGATGCCCCCGTATGGGTTTCGCTGTTATTCCCGGGGTTGACGGCTACGCATCCGGTCAGGTGAAGAAACAGAAATACCAGGGGGAGAAACTTCAGCGCCTTCATAATGATTGCCTCTGTGGAGCCGGGGTAGCGTAACCTGGGTAACTGTAGACTATTAGAGACCTTTTGCCGGGAGTGAGTTTCAATTCGAAACAATGTAAACCTTTTTATTTGTCACAGCTTGACTACTTTGGAGAACAGCGAAAGTCAGTAGGTGCTGGCAGTGTTTCATTCCATGAATGGTTGGCTCAATCATGGATATGCAGGCCTGTCAGTGTCCAGAGTGGTTTTGCGAGAGGCAGTGAGTGTCCATGTTGGATCCAGAGGTAGTCCAGATTCGTTCAAACTGGTCGCGAGAAGAGGTTGAGAGCCTGTTCTGCCTTCCTTTCAGTGATTTGTTGTTCCGGGCCCAGCAGGTCCACAGAACGTTCTTTGATCCTAACCAGGTACAGGTTTGTACACTGTTGTCCATAAAAACCGGTACCTGCCCGGAAGATTGCAAATACTGCCCTCAAAGTGGTCATTACCATACCGAGTTAATGCCGGAAAAGCTGATGGAGGTTGAGGCGGTTTTGGATAAAGCCCGTGAGGCGAAAGCCGGTGGAGCGACCCGTTTCTGCATGGGGGCAGCCTGGAGGAGTCCGGGGGATAAAGACCTGAAACCGGTGGTGGAAATGATCCGCCAGGTGAAGGATATGGGGCTGGAAACCTGTGTCACCCTGGGCATGCTCAGTGATGCCCAGGCGATGGCGCTGGCTGAAGCCGGGCTGGATTATTACAACCATAACCTGGACACCTCGCCGGAGTATTATGGGCAGATTATTACTACCCGGACCTATGATGAACGCTTGAAAACACTGGACTGTGTCAGGCGTTCTGGAATCAGGGTATGCAGCGGAGGGATTATCGGCATGGGAGAAAATCTCAGTGACCGTGCCGGGTTGTTATGGCAGCTGGCGACTCTGCCAGAGCATCCGGAAAGTGTGCCCATCAATCTTCTTGTCAGGGTGGCAGGCACTCCCCTGGCGGATGTGGAGGCGCTGGACCCCTTTGATTTTATCCGGTGTATTGCGGTGGCCCGAATTTTGATGCCCAGGGCCAGTGTCCGGCTCTCAGCGGGTCGGAAGCAGATGAATGATGAAATGCATGCTCTTGCTTTCCTGGCGGGGGCCAACAGTATATTTGCGGGGGAAAAACTGCTGACGACGCCTAATCCGGATTCTGATGATGACATGCGGCTGTTCAGGCGGCTGGGGATAAGACCTGAAGAAAAGCGCGCTGAAGGCTCTGAAATGCCGGGTGGCTCAATGCCTGTTGGTTCTTCTGGGGGCACTGATGGCAACATGGGTGACAATAGAGAATCATTTGCAGCGTCGCCCAGGTAGCCGGATTATGGTTTCCCTGAATCTTGAAGAAGCCCTGAGCAGGCGTCATGCCGAACGGCTTTACCGGCATCGGCATGTACTGGAGGGCCCCCAGGGTCCAGAAATATCAGTAGATGGACGTCAGTGTCTGGCATTTTGCAGTAATGATTACCTCGGGCTGGCAAACCATCCAGCGGTCATCGCACGATTCCAGGCAGCGGCCAGCCGCTATGGGCTGGGAGGGGGAGCTTCCCATTTAATTATTGGTCACAGCCGAGCCCATCACGAGCTGGAAGAAGAGCTGGCTGAATTTACCGGACGGCCAGGGGTACTGCTCTTCTCAACCGGGTATATGGCCAACCTTGGGGTGATCAGCGCACTGCTGGGCAGTGGGGATGCTATTTTTCAGGATCGTTTGAATCATGCCTCACTATTGGATGCGGGGATACTTTGTGGAGCCCGCATGCAGCGTTATCGGCATACCGATATGGCGGATCTGGAGCGAAGGCTGTCTGCAGTCACCGGAGATATCAGACAGCGAAAACTGATTGCCACGGACGGCGTGTTCAGCATGGATGGAGACCAGGCTCCCCTGGACCAGCTGTCTCAGCTGGCCAGAAAATATGACGCTTGTCTGATGGTTGATGATGCTCACGGGTTTGGCTGTCTGGGGGAGGGGGGCAGGGGCAGTGTTAACCAATATCAGTTATCCATGGAAGATGTGCCCGTGTTGATGGGCACCCTTGGAAAGGCGTTTGGAACCGCTGGCGCCTTTGTTGCCGGCAGTAAAGCTTTGATTGAGACATTGATTCAGTTTTCCCGTCCATATATATACACCACGGCCATGCCGCCCGCCATCGCTGAAGCCACCCGGCTCAGTTTGCAGATTGTCAGAAAGGAAAACTGGAGAAGAGAGCATCTGGTGGATCTGGTTCGTTATTTCAGAAAGGGAGGGGAGGCGCTGGGCTTGCCAATGATGCCATCAAACACTCCCATCCAGCCAATACGTACGGGCAGTGTGGCCAGTACTTTGTCCATCAGTGAAAAGCTGTATGAACAGGGTATTCTGGTGACTCCAATACGGCCACCTACGGTTCCCAGTGGTGAGTCCCGTTTGAGAGTGACCTTCAGTGCCCGCCACACCAGAACGCATGTGAACCGGCTGCTGGATGCGCTGGCCAGCATCAGTGGCCTGCTGAAGCAGGCCGCTGCGTGAAAGCTCCTGTTCGACAATCGCCTAAACGACCCCGTAAGACAACATGGCGTTGGCCACTTTGGTAAACCCGGCAATATTGGCTCCCCTGACATAATCAATGGTGCCATCGGATTGCTGGCCATATTTCTCAGTCTGCTGATGGATGCTGGCCATAATGGATTCCAGGCGCCTTTCCAGCTCTTCCATGCCCCATGACAGGCGCATGCTGTTCTGAGTCATTTCCAGACCTGAAACCGCTACTCCGCCGGCATTGGCGGCCTTGGCAGGGGCAAACAGAGTGCCGGACTGACGGAAGAAGTGGCTGGCTTCAAGGGTAGTGGGCATGTTGGCACCTTCGGCAACGGCTTTGCAGCCATTGGCCACCAGTTTTCTGGCATCATCGAGATCCAGTTCGTTCTGGGTGGCACAGGCAAACGCAATGTCGCAGGGGAAAGCCCAGACTTTGGCATTCGGGTGGTATTCAAAACCAAAGTAATTGGCAAATTCACTGAGTCGTCCCCGGCGCTTCTCTTTCAGGTCGATCAGAAAGTGCATCTGCTCTTCAGACAGCCCCTGGGGAGCGTGAAAGGAACCATCTGAATCCGACAGGGCGATCACTCTGGCGCCGAGATCCATGGCTTTTCGGGCGGTATACAGGGCAACGTTTCCTGAGCCGGAGATGACGCACCGTTTTCCATCCAGGTTCTGTCCATGAGCTTTCAGCATTTCCCGGGTAAAGAACACGGTGCCAAAACCGGTGGCTTCCTTGCGAATCAGGCTGCCACCATAGGAGAGGTCTTTACCGGTGAGTACTCCCTGAAATTCATTCTGCAGCCGCTTGTACTGGCCGAACATATAACTGATTTCACGGCTGCCCACACCAATGTCTCCCGCGGGGATATCGGTGTGAGCACCAATGTGTTTATAGAGCTCTGTCATAAAGGACTGGCAGAAGCGCATGACTTCCCGTTCAGTTTTTCCCTTGGGGTTAAAGTCCGCCCCCCCTTTGGCAGCCCCCAGGGGAAGGGTGGTCAGGCTGTTCTTGAAGGTCTGTTCAAAACCGAGGAATTTCAGGGTGCCCAGGGATAGGTTAGTGGTGAATCTCAGGCCCCCTTTGTAGGGACCGATGGCATTGTTGAATTGCACCCGGTACCCGCGGTTGACCCGGATATGGCCGTCATCGTCCTCCCAGCAGACTCTGAAGGATATAACCCGGTCTGGCTCGGTCATTCTTTCGAGAATACGGGCCTGAATGTAGTCAGGATGGTTGTTAATGTAGGGAATGACACTTTCTGCCACCTCCCTGACAGCCTGATGAAATTCTGGCTCATTAGGGTTACGGCGAACCAGGCCGTTCATAAAATCATCAAGGTCAAGCTTTTCTGCGAACATGGAGGGGTACCTGGTATGGGTTCGTTATTTTTTATCGACGATGCCTTTTCTTGAGAGAGTACAGTCGTTTCGATACCTGACGTTCCAGTTGATCGCCTATGTTCGCCGAGTTTGTAGAGAGATATGTTGACGGCTGTCACTTTTTACGGGTATTGGAGCTGGGAAGGTGGATAAAAGAGTCAGTGGGCCGGTGTTGTGTATGCACCGGCCCTGGTTAGTTATTACAGGTGGGTTTCAGCGTAGGCTGCCAGAGGTGAACGTGGAACGCCCTGAAGTTGCATGGAGCCTCCGTGAGTAAAGTGCTTCAAACGTTCTGTCATGTAGGTCAGGCCGGAACTGGTGGCCGCCAGATAAGGGGTGTCAATCTGTGCCAGGTTGCCCAGACAGATCACCTTGCTGCCGACTCCGGCCCGGGTAATGATGGTTTTGATCTGATGAGGGGTCAGGTTCTGGCATTCATCAATGATGATCAAGCTTTGCTGGAAGCTTCTGCCCCTGATGTAATTCAGGGATTTGAAGTGCAGTGGAACCCTGTCCAGAATGTACTCCACACTGCTGTTGGTGGATTCATCGTCATTGTGCAGGGCTTCCAGGTTATCGGTAATGGCGCCCAGCCAGGGTTCCATTTTCTCTGCCTCCGTCCCCGGCAGGAAACCGATGTCCTCATCCAGTCCCCGGGTTGAGCGGGTGGCAATGATCCTCCGGAATTGTTTGGAGGCGATGGTCATTTCGATGGCGGCGGCCAGGGCCAGAATGGTTTTTCCCGAGCCCGCTGCCCCGTTGAGGTTAACCAGGTGCACTTCCGGGTCCAGTAGCAGGTTCAGGGCCATGGCCTGGTAAATATTCAAAGGGCGAAGCCCCCAGGCTTCCTGATTCATCAGGCTTTCCCGGCTGAAGTGCTGAAGGCTCACCTCCTCGTCATTGATATCAACAACTTTGGCCACAAACCCCTGGTCATCCAGCAGGAATTTGTTCAGGTAGAGCTCTTCAGTGAACTCCTTTCGGCTGAGGGTGTGGATGGTTTTGCCGTCATGCTGAGTGGTGGCTACCTGGTTCACCCGATCCCAGAAGTTTCCTTCGTAGTGAAGGTAGCCTTTGGTCAGCAGGCCGACATCACTGACCAGCTGGTCACTGTGGTAGTCCTCCGTAAGAATGCCGCAGCCGCGGGCCTTTAAGCGCATGTTGATGTCTTTGGTGACCAGAATGCAGCTCTGGTCAGGGTGGCCTTTCTGGTACTGGCAGATATCATTGATGATCTGGTTATCGTTGTTACTGCTGGGCAGTGTGGTGACCTTGTCGCTGGCGTGGCTCATCATGATGGACAGGGTGCCACTGGTGTCATTTTTGCCACTGCGTTCGATAGGCACTCCCTGCTCTATCTCAGAAGGGGTGGCGACCCCGAGAATATTATCGATCAGGCGAATGGCCTGGCGGCAGTCGGCGGCGATGGTCTGCCGACCGTTTTTCAGTTTGTCCAGTTCCTCCAGAACGGTGATTGGGATGACTACCTGGTGTTCTTCGAAGTTGAGTATTGAGTTGGGGTCGTGTATCAGGACGTTGCTGTCCAGTATGTAGGTGGTTGATGGGGTTGAGATGATCGGCCTGGTTTCCAAGGCGTGTCCCATAGGCAGCTCCATTGTCTGTTTTTGGATCACTCATCTTTGATTCTTATCGAAAAGGTTTACCCCGGCAAGTTGAAATTCCAATGAAGAATAAAAAAAAGTTTTTATTGTTTGAAAGGGTTTAACTTGTCACATTTTGCTTCTAAACTTAAAAAGTTATATCGCCAATTCGTTGGTTCAAAGCATCCCCTCAAGTCTGTTTTATTTCCTTTCTAGATATACATTTACCCCCGTTACTGTGTGCAGTTTCTTATCTTAAACCTTTCTTAATACCTGGCTGAATGGGATAGCTGCAGCCCACTGTCCAGTGGGCTGGCAGGTACAGGCTCTCAGTGCTTTCTGGCGGGCGTTACCAGCAGGTGCTCTGGAGGGTAGTCTTTCTTTAACTGGTCTCCCAGCAGGCCTTCCAGGTCCGGGATGAGGAAGGAGTCATCTTCACAGGCGAAGCTGATGCTGGTGCCACTGGCTCCGGCACGGCCGGTTCTGCCAATGCGATGAACGTAATCTTCCGGGTCTTCTGGCAGATTGTAGTTAATGACGTGGCTGATGCCATCAATATGAATGCCCCGGCCAGCCACATCGGTGGCAACGAGAACGGAGATACGACCTGACTTGAAGTTCTCAAGGGTCCTCAGCCGTTTGTTCTGGGGCACTTCTCCAGAAATCTGATCCGCCTTTATGCCGGTTTTCTGAAGCCGTTCGGTGAGCTTCCGGGTCTGGTCACGACGGTTGGTGAAAACAATCACCTTGTCCAGATTGTGATGCTGGATCAGGTTGACCAGCAAAGGGAACTTCTGTTCTGACGTGAGGATATAGATTTTCTGGTCAACGGTATCCGTGGCCACGCTGTCGGGTTCTATTTCCACTTTGACCGGATGCCAGGTCCACTGCTCCCCAAGACGGAGCACTTCCTCGGTGAAGGTGGCGGAGAACAGCAGGGTCTGCCGGTCACCGGGTCTTGGGGTCATCCGGACAATGCGCCGTACCTGGGGGATAAAGCCCATGTCCAGCATTCGGTCTGCCTCGTCAATGACGAGCGTTTCCACCAGGTCAAGATGAAGGTCTTTCCGTTCACAATAATCCAGCAGTCGCCCCGGGGTCGCTACCAGAATATCCAGATAGTTTTCGCCGATCCGTCGACGCTGTTTGTCATAATCCATGCCACCCACCACGGTCACAACATGAAGAGGCAGGTGTTTGGTGAGTTCCTCAGCATCCTGGCCAATCTGCAGAGCCAGCTCACGGGTGGGAGCGATGATGACGGCGCGTGGTTCGCCAAGATAGCGGGTTTCCGGTGGCGGTGTTTCCACCAGCTGTTTGATGGTGCTGACCAGGAAGGCTGCCGTTTTCCCGGTACCGGTCTGGGCTTTGCCGATGGCATCACGACCTGCCAGGGTGCTGCCCAGAACTTCGGCCTGGATGGGGGTGCAGTATTTGAATCCGAGATCCTGAATAGCGTGCATCAGCTGATCCGGCAGCTCAAAATCGTGAAAGCGGGTTTTTTCCGGATCGGGAGCGACCTTGAACTGTTCAATACTCCAGTTGTCTTCCACCTTCTTCTGCCTGGACGCTTTTTTTGCTCCCTGGTGGGAGTGGCTTTTGCGCTTGGCAGAATGGTGTCGGGTACTTTTATCGGGCGTTCCGCTTTTCACCCGGTCGGCTTTTTTCCGGCCGGAGACTTCCTGACCGCCCTTGTCTGGAGAGGAGGTGTGTTTGTTGCTTTTTCTCTTGCTAAAGAGACCTAAAAAACCACTCAATGCCTTAATCTCGTTGCTTTTTTCTGAAAATGTGCCTCGGTGTCGGCTTGGGAATACCCGCAAACCGCATAATCCAGCTACAGGCGATACCGTTCTGTCCGGCGGTCGCTGTTCGATTGGCGAGGAAGACAATAGCTGGTTGTAGGCACTGCTTCCCGATGGCATTCAGGTGTGAACTGTTCTGAGAATGCCCCAGGTTGTTGATGAACCGGTACTCCGGTGAGCTGTGTTTCCCTTTCATGGATGGACAGGATGATAACAGGTGTATTATCGCGCTGGTATCATCTGCAAATCAAACCAGGCTGTATTATGCCGTTTATGGGGATTTTAGCCAATTTTGCCCACAAAGCAGTGCAGGCCACCTCAGTCGTAGAGTTCATCGTGGTCCTGATGAGGGGGCTCATCACGATGCCTTCGTTCTGGCCATATTCTGCCCGTTTTTTCCTTCTTACGGATGGTTCTTTTTTTCCTTTCCAGCCAGGCTTTCTGAAGCACCATCATAAGCCCCGGGTCGGGCACCGGCTTCAAGTTGTGGTTTTTGAAAAAGGCATAGTAAAAACTCGCCTCTTCAGCGAACTTCTGGCTTTTGTCCGTGGCTGTGTCCTGTCGCTGAGCGGTAGCAGGATCCAGCCGACAGAGGTTGGCAACCAGGTTGGATACTGAGCAGTAACTCATCGGAAACCACCTTTTTATAACTTTTAAGTATAAATAATAGTTGCAAGGGGGATGGATGGGTATTAGACATTGGTGTGCACTGATAGTTCCTCAGTGGCTGGGTTATCGGTGAGTGTGTAGAGAAAATAAGCCATGGTTTTGCTGATTTGAAAGGGTATTGGATTTTTCAACACTCCTATTCATCATGGCCATTGGGAGAGCAGATTGTCAGAAAATATAATATCAACCGAAGCAAGTATTGAATGCCCTGTATGCAAAAAAATGAGGTTGATGCCATGAAAAGGTGCCTGTCTGTATTTTGCTCTTTTTTCTTTTTATTTTTGAGCGGGTTGTCCTATGGCAATTCTTATAAGGAGGGGGTTAATTATATAAGGCTTGAAGATGAGGCTTTTGAAGCCAAAAACTCAGTTATTGAAATGTACACCACCAATTGCCCTCACTGTTATCAATATGAAAAGTCCGTTATCCCCTCCTACTCTGAAAAGCTTGCTGGGGATGGGGTGGATTTTGATTGTTATCATGTCAGCACAAAACCTCCCTACGGTGAAGAAAAAACCAATGTGCTGGCCGTTACCCGGGTTTTAAAAGAAACAAAGCTCGAGCCTGTAAAAATGGCTTATTTCAAGCGACTGCATGATGAAAAATTGAAATTTAAAAGCTCAGATGAAGCGATTGAGTATGGTCTGAAAGTAGCTGGTATCAGTAGAGAACAGTTTGAACAGACACTTCCTTCCGACCCGGTAAAAGCACTGCTCCGTCAATGGGACCATGCCAACCAGGTATCAAGGATTCAAGGGGTTCCTGCCATTGTCGTGAATGGTAAGTATTTGATTATGACCAAGTCAGTTCGAAGCATGGACATGCTGGACGATTTGACTCGAGAGCTTCTGAAAATGTAATAAGGAGTGTGATCATGGGGACGGTTGGGAAGCTGATCGGGGAATTTCGTGATTCCCCCATGAAGGCATTACAGCGTTGGGAAAAGATGAGAATGCCCTGGTTCGTGATGGGAGGTTCTGCTGCACTGATGCTGGCCATTGCATCGGGGTATTTCCAGTGGTATCTGGAGCTGGACCCCTGTGAACTGTGTGTTTACACCCGGTTCAGTATGTTTTGCATCGTGTTTGCGGGTTTGATCATTATGATTCAGCCCGAAAATCGGGTCTTGAAATGTCTTGGACTGCTGCTCGCCTGGTATGGGGTGATTCAGGGCATGTTGTGGTCAATAGAGCTTGAACAGCTGCATATTGCCGGTGCAGCTCTGGAGGAGGCTCTGGCTCAGGGGGCCGACCTGTTTGCAGCGGGCGGGGGGGGGCACAGTTGCTCCTTGGATCCAAAGTTCCCTTTGGGATTGCCTTTGCATGAGTGGTTCCCGTTTGAATTTCAGCCGACAGGTATTTGCGGGGAAGATGGCTGGCTGATGTTTGGTTTGAATATGGCCGAATACCTTATTTTTACCTATCTGCTTTATATTATTGCGCTTGCTGCCGGAACAGTTGGGGTGGTCAGCAACTTCCTTAATAAGCAGCAGATGGATAAGGCATATCCGTAAATCACTGCGAATGAGAAGTGCAGTCTGCTCCTGATCTAAACAATCGAAAGCAGCTGCACCCTTTTTTGAAACAAATGGACAGTTGATGACCAGGTGTATTATGAAAAAAAGGATAAGGGCATCTATTATTGCGATGTCGTTAATCGTTGTTTCCGGAAGTATTTACGCAACAGGGTTCAAGCCGGCACCGCCTGCTGGCAAGCTTGGTGCCGTTCTGGTGAACCCCTACGGTAATGCACCTTTATCGGCTTACCTTGAATTGGGAGGTAAAAAACCGGTCGATGTAAAAGTAACAGTGCGTGGGAAAGGGAAAGAGGGGATTGCAATTTCTTATCCCGTTGGGGAAAAAACCATGCTCAGGCATGATGCCATTCCCATTTTTGGATTATATGCGGACTTTAAAAACACAGTGGATGTCTCCTATCAACTGGATGGGAGTCCGGTGAAGGAAACCTATGAAATCCTCACATCCGGTATTCAGAATAAATACATGGACAACAGAAGCCTGACTGCGCTTCAACCGGTCAAAGTGGTTAAAGTCGATCCAAAATTCCGGAACCGGTTGTATCTGGTGAATTCTCACACCAACACCCCACGGGGAGCTGAGTTGCACTGGGCTGGGATCAAAACCCAGTCTGCCAGCCTGAATGAAGCGTCGCCGGCATTTGGAGCCTTGACGTTTGAATCGGCCCCTATGACCTATGTGATTGATACCCGGGGAGAGTATCGGTGGTGGTTAAACCAGGAGGCGGTGTTCGATGGCCATGATATTGATATCAATAAGCGTGGCTATTTCATGGGTATTCGCAAGACGCCCTCTGATAAGCTGACTTACGTCCAGGGTCAGCGCTGGGGGCATTTTGATCTGATGGGGAGAATCGACAGTATTCGGTTACCCAGAGGCTATCAGGATGCTTCCCATGAAGCCGTTACCATGCCCAATGGACATGTGCTGATCCGGGCGGCAAAAACCAACTACATCAACACCCAGGGAGACACGGTTCATACTGTGCGTGACTTTATTCTGGAAGTAGACCCGGCTGGGGAGCTGGTGGATGTCTGGGCTTTGCCGGAAATTCTGGACCCCTATCGGGATGCGTTGCTTGAGGCGTTGGACATGGGGGCGGTTTGTGTCAGCGTGGATACGGAAAGTGCCGGTATCGCCGCGGGAGAAATGGATATTGATGCGCCCTATGGTGATATCCCTGGCGTTGTGGCAGGGCGTAACTGGGCTCATGTTAACTCCATCGCCTACGATGCTTCCGATGACAGCATTATCCTGTCTTTCCGTCACCAGGGTATCGTGAAGGTTTCCCGTGATAAAAAAGTGAAGTGGATCCTTTCCCCACGCAAAGGCTGGCGCAAAGGGTGGGCTGAAAAATTACTTAAGCCGGTGGATGCCCGTGGCAGGCCGATTAAGTGTTCTGATGAAGGGGAGTGCCAGGGTAGCAACTTCGACTGGAGTTATACGCAGCATACGGCCTGGTTATCAGACAAAGGTACATTAACGGTGTTCGATAACGGTGATGGCCGGGGGCTCACACAGCCAGCCATGCCGGAGATGAAACACAGCCGTTTTGTTGAATACAGAATTGACGAAAAGAAAATGACTGTTCAGCAGTTATGGGAATACGGCAAGGAGCGGGGTTATGAGTGGTACAGTCCGGTGACCTCCAACGTCGAATATGTGCCAGAGACGAATACCATGTTTGGCTTTGAAGGTGCCGTGGGACTGTTTGATGAAAGCACCCCTACAATCGGCCGGATCAACGAGATCGATTACCGGACCAGGGCGGTCAAAGTCGAGATCGATGTGCTATCGGATAAGCCTGGCGGTGTGCATTATCGAGCCCTGTTTATTGAGCCTGAGAAAATGTTTGGTCAATAGCGATGAAACCAGGAGCCTGTTTCACAGGCTCCCTTTTAGTTCTTCCCGGCTAAGACCCGGGGATCCCTAGGTTATTTCAACTCTGCTACGATATCCTTGCTGAATGACTTCTCACAGTAATGGCATTTCAGCTGAATATCATCGCTTTTCTGGCGAAGGTAAAAGTGGCTTTCCACCGGCTCATTATGAGTAACGCAGTTGGAGTTCGGGCAGGCGAAGACACCATGAAGCGTTTCCGGGATCGCCATCTTGAACTTGTCTACCACTTTATAATCATCAATGACATTAATGGTGGCGCTGGGCGCAAACAGGGCAAGCTCATTGGCCTCCTGTTCCGTGAACATACGTCCCTCAACCTTGATGATGTCCTTGTGACCCTGAGCCTTGCTGGGCAGATTAAACCCTACGGTAATTGCAGCGTCGCTGTTCAGCAAATGCAGGCGGTCAAGAATTTTGACGCCCTGACCTGCGGGGATGTGGTCGATTACGGTGCCTCTGCAGATGGCTTCAACCTGGAGCTTGTTTCTCATTGTGAATTCCTCAAAGTCCTTCAATTATTCCTTAAAAGCCCGTTAAACCGTTTCGTTCAGAATCAGAGCCAGTAATGCCTGGCGGGCATAGACCCCGTTTCTTGCCTGCTCGAAATAGTAGGCGTGGGGGGTGCGGTCTACTTCCACGGCAATTTCATCCACCCTTGGCAGTGGGTGCAGGACTTTCAGGTGAGCGGGTGCCTCCCGGAGTGTTTCGTTAGTGAGCACATAGTTGGAGGCAATGTGCTTGTATTCGGTTTCATCGAACCGCTCTTTCTGGACGCGAGTCATATAGATGATGTCGGTATCGGCCATAACCTCTTCGATACTGCCGGCTTGCCGGTAGGCAATGCCCTTTTCATCCAGCTCCTGAAGAATGTAGTCAGGCATTGCCAGAGCGTCAGGGGCGATAAAGCTGAACTCGGCATTGAAGTGGGTCAGGGCCTGGGTGAGGGAGTGAACCGTCCGCCCGTATTTCAGGTCACCTACAAAAGCGACTTTCAGGTTGTCCAGGCGACCCTGGCATTCCTGAATGCTGAACAGGTCCAGAAGCGTCTGGGTGGGGTGTTGGTTGGCGCCGTCACCACCGTTGATAACAGGGACGCTGGAAAATTCAGATGCCAGTCGGGCTGCGCCTTCCCTGGGGTGGCGCATGACGACGGCATCGGTGTAGGAACTGATGATTTTGATGGAATCGGCCAGGGTTTCCCCCTTCTTGGCGGAGGTGTTGCCACCATCGGCAAAGCCGATCAGGGTTCCCCCCAGTCGTTGAACTGCTGTTTCAAATGAAAGGCGGGTCCGGGTAGAGGCCTCGAAAAAGCAGCTGGCAATGACTCTGTCCCTGAGCAAATCCGGTCTTGGTGTTTGCTTCAGTTCCGCGGCCACTTTCAGAACCTGCTCCATATCATCCCGGGTGAGGTCGGCTATGGAGATAATGTTCCTGTTGTAAAATCGGTTTTCCATGGGGGGGTTACCTGTTGCCTGTGCCATAAAAATCAGTTTTTAAACCCAAAAAAAAGCCCCTGGATAAAGGGGCTTTTTTGAAAACAGTGTATTAAGTGATAGCAATCACAACCAGAGATAGGTGCTTCAGCCGTTGAGTCAGGTGGCAGCTTGTGGTGGATCGGCTGTCTTTTCATGGGGGACATGGACTCACTGGCTAAATGGGTTGGCCTGCATTCCTGTCAGGTTAACCCGTGGGGCTGGTTTGAGCAATCCTCGAGCCTGGCTGCTCAGTTGACAAATTGCCCGGTATTCTACACCTCCTTTGTTGTTGGTCAAGTGTCGTTGATTTAGGGAGGTCCTGGCTCAGCTTTCTTTCACAGGCTTTTTGGACCAGTAACTGGCCAGCAAAGTTCCAAAAATATTCTGGATCACACTGAACAGGGCAGAAGGTACTGCGGTCAGCACCGAAAAGTGTTTCACTGCAAGAGCTGCCGCCATACCGCTGTTCTGGGTTCCCACTTCGATGGCAATGGTTCTTGCGGTTGATTGGTCAAGGCGTGCCAGTCGGGCAAAACCATAGCCGCAGCATAGACCCAACAGGTTATGGAGCAGAACAGCCAGAAAGACCATGATTCCCAATGAATCCAGAGCGCCGGCATTCAGGGCAACCACTATACAAATAGCAAGAGCAATGGAGGCCACCGCAAAGGAAGGCAGTAAAGGTGCTATTTTTTCCACCTGCCCCGGAAACGCTGCTCTGAGTGTGATACCGCCAAGCACCGGCAGGACGATCATTTTGGCGATGCTGATCAACATCGCCAGCCTGTCTACCTCAATCACCTGATGCAGGTAAAAACCAGTCAGCCAGGGAGTGACGATTACAGAGACAAGGGTTGAGAAGGTGGTCATGCCTACGGATAGGGCCACTTTCCCTCCGGCCAGGTAAGTGAGTACATTGGATGCCGTCCCCCCCGGGGCCGCACCGACCAGAACCATACCAATAAACAGTTCTGTGGGCAGGTGGCTCAGGGTGCTGAGGCTCCATGCCAGCAGTGGCATCAGTAAAAATTGCAGAAATACGCCCAGGATCAGGGGAAAGGGGTGGTGAAAGGGTTCCAGAAAATCCCCCAGGGTCAGAGTCAGCCCCATGGTGAACATGACAATGGCAATCACCGGGAACAGAGCCCAATGGAACTGAGCAACTTCAGTATGGAAAAGATACCCTGTAGCGGTAGCGACTAGCGCCCAGAGGGGCAACAGAAGGTTAAAGCGTTCCATGTGACCCTACTGATGTCCCTGTTCAACGGCTTTCAAGTCTTTGGACTGATCTTTGCTCAGGTTTAACCGGTCAAAGTTACGGTCATTAGGCAGTGTCAGTTCAAGATCCCGGATATTGTCAATGGCTATATCACCTTTAGCGGTTGTCAGGCCCAGTACATGGCCGCCAAACTTGCGTTCCTGGTCAATAAAGTGGAAGTGATAGCCCGCTACATTGAGGCTGTTCATGTAATCTGGGGTTCTAAAGCCCACCAGGGAACCCACAACCGCTTTGTGCTCGTAAGTGGCCATCTCGGTTCGGGTGATTTCTGCCAGTGTTCTGTAGGGGGGCTTCTGTTTGGGAACGCTCCGCACTTTCATGGCTTTAAAACTCCCGTCAATACGAATGGCCTGGAACTGACCTCTTTTTTCGATGTGACGGTCAAGCAGTTTCTGCAGCTGTTCGTAAGACAGGTTCTCAGGAAGCTTTACCAGCTGGTCTGGAGAAAAGTGAGTGACGGTGGCGAAGGGGGTTTTTGCCTGGGGGGGAACCGGGTAGGCTTTGCCATCCACCCTGATCTGATAGAACTGTCCATCCAGGGCCACCATTTCTCCGTTAAGGGCATTAAACGTACCCAGGCCAAAATTGCCTTTTGTAGCCAGCTGTTGATAAGTCAGCTCACCATCCAGATAACCCAGCAGCAGGGCATTGATGGTGGAGTACTGAAAAATGCGGCTGGTGTTTTGCTCCCCCTGGGCGGCAGCAACGGTTTGCAGGGCTGTAATCCATAACCCCAGTACCAGATAGCGAAGGCAGAACTTCATAATCACTGATCTCTTGTTTTTTTCAGAACCCTCACTATAGACAGGATCACGGGGTAAGCGGCACCAACGGGCAGTTAATCTTTATTTTTCGTTATACTTGAGTCCCACCAGACACTGGCATTGAACCAGTTGAGGCCCTGCTGGGGCGGATGTGCCAGATGCTTCCGGTAGGCAATGTGTATCTCGTTTTTGTGCCACTTGGGAATAACATAGGTGTTCCAGAGTAAAATCCGGTCAAGGGCACGGCAGAGGGCAACAGCCTCTTCATAATGGCGCACTTTGCCAAACTGCTCCAGTAACTGGTCAACCACCGGGTTTTTGACTCCGGCCAGATTACTGCTTCCGGGTTCATCCGCGGCCTTGCTACTCCAGCTGTTGGCCTGCTCAATGCCGGGAAATGAGGAGTGCCAGTAGTGCCATTCCACCATATCAAAATTAAACTGCCGGGCGCGTTTTCGAAAGCGGCTGTGATCCACCGTTTGAATGTTCACCTGGATGCCTACATCCGAAAGGCTTTTTCCGTAAGGGATAAACACCCGCTCCATGGCCGGTGAAGATAGCAGCAGCTCAAATGCCATTGGCTGGCCGGTTTGTTTGTTGACCATGCGACCGTTGACATTGTGCCAGCCCGCAGCATTCAGAAGGTCAACCGCTATTTTCCGGTGGGTGCGGTTTTGGCCAGAGCCGTCGGATACGGGTTGTTGGATCACCTCATGAAAGATGGCTTCTGGTAGTTGATCCCGATAATTTTCCAGAAGAGCCCGTTCTGCCTCTGTTGGCGGTCCCATGGCGGCCATATCGGTATTAACGTAGTAACTGGATGAGCGCTGGTAGTCGGAGTGCAGCAGGGTTTTATTGGTCCATTCAAAGTTGAACAGATAGTTCAGCGCCAGGCGCACCCGGCGGTCCTGAAAGAGTTCCCTGCGAGTGTTAAATACCAGGGCACTCATGCCATGGGGGTGTTTGAGACGAATGTCCTTTAGAAGGACGTCCCCTCTTTTTATTGCAGGAAAGTTGTATTTCTGGTGCCAGTTCCTTGGATCGCTTTCAATGCGGAGGTCATAGGCTCCGGCTGCAAAGGCTTCCAGGGCTGCATGGTTATCCCGGTAATAGTCGATGCGCAACCGGTCAAAGTTAAACTGGCCTTTATTCACTGGCAGATTGGCTCCCCAGTAATCTTTTACCCGCTCAAAGGTGATGGATCGGCCGGACTCCACTTTAGCAATTTTCATGGGACCGCTGCCCAGAGGGATAGCCAGGTGGTTGTGGTTGAAGTCTTTTGCCTTCCAGTAATGCTCAGGAAGGACAGGGAGGTAGGCGAGCAGGGCAACGGCTTTGCGGGTCCTGCTGTTTTCTGAGAGTTCAAATTGCACCCGGTAGCGGCTGGTGGCTCGGGTGGTCTGAATGTAATTCACCATCTTTTTCACAAAAGGGGAGCTGAATGCTTTCAGGGTGTTGACTGTGAATACCACATCTTCCGAGGTCATCGGATGACCGTCATGAAACCGGGCATCCGGATTCAGATTGAAAGCGACCCATGAGAAATCTTCAGGATATTCCACGCTCATGGCTGCCTGGGGGTAAAGGGAGTAGGGCTCATCCTGAGAACGGGTCATCAGCCGGTCGTACAGCATGAACAGGAATTCCGGAGTCTGCCCTTTTTCAGCGTATTGGTTCAGGCTGTCAAAACTGCCAATGCTGGCCAGCCGAAGTGCTCCCCCTTTGGGAGCTTGTGGGTTGACATAGTTGAAGTGGGTAAAGTCATCCGGGTATTTGGGGGTTCCTATTAATGCCACGGATGAGTGTGCAGTGACTTTTGGCAGAGGGGGGGGAGCAGAGCTTGTTTCTTTCTGCAGTGCCTGCGCTCCTGTTATTACCGAAATCAGTATTGGATAAAAGCATTGAAACAGTCTTTTTATGATGTCCATTCCACTGCACGCATAAATTGCTAATGATTATGTATATAGAAACATATCGCTTTCCTGTCGAGCCCTGCAAGAAAGCCTGCCTCAGCTCCTTCTGAAGGCAGGGTAGATTGTTATAGCTGTTCAGAGGCCTTGTCTAGGTGGTATCGGGTTGCTTCAAGAATGGCCGCAGGGGAGTGCCGGATAAACCCATGTATGATGTGGTACTGGAATCCTTGTTGGAGGTACATCAATTGATCCCAAGGTTTTTTGTTGTAGCTCTCAAAGATTGCGGGCTCAAGAGTTGGGGGGACGAGCAGCACATGACTCTTGAAGGGCTCCGTTCCCTGATGCCGGAAAAACCATGTCACCATGGAGAGAAGGGAGTAGGACGACGCATCATTGAGCATGTCGTTTTGTACGTAAGTACTGTCAACCCGGCTGATACGTTCTTTAGACGCACCCTCAATTAAGCAGGGGGCCGGTATTTGAGTGTTAAATACATGAGCTTTTTCTACGTCATCGGTCTTGAGGGCCAGGTAGGTTGCTATCGCCCCTCCCTGTGAATAGCCCAGTGTAACCATTGAAAACCCTGGGTAATGCTGGCGGAAGGCTTCTACGACTTGTTTTGCCGTTCTTAATGCATAAGGCAAGAAACAGGTGCTGCCTATCCATTCAGGTGAGCTAATAGACACGGCTGACTTAATGCTATCCAAGTCGAAAAAGTCCGTTCCTCTGAAGCTGATGTATACCTTCTGGTTCTGATCATCTATGAAGGCCCTTACCGATAAACCGTCATCATTGAAGTAGAAGCGGGCCATTTTGTCTTTGCCGTTTTTACTGGTCCCGGTAAAGTAACTGCGCAGCGCCTGTGGAACTTGCTCTTCTGATTCAATCAGGGTGATGCCCCTGTCTCTCAACTCACCCAGTTGCTGTTTAATTTCAGCCCGCTCCATAGAGCGGCTACTGGATAATTTATAACGTTCTGTTGAATAAATCATTAAGGCATTTAGATACCGTTTTAATGGTTCAGGCAGCTCCTCTTGATGGTGGTCTTCAGGTATGAGTTCGTTTTCGAAAACGCTGGACTGCGTATTATTACTCTGTATTTCAGTAAGACCTTCGTTTTCATGCCTTGGTGGGCCAGCATGAGCACTAATAATCAGTATGTTTATAAGTAAACAGGTGGATAGAAGTATCGGGTTTTTCATTTTATCTTCCGGACTAGTTGGATTCTTTTATTAAGACCAGGAAACTAATGAATAGTTTGCTGGCTAAGTGTTGTTTTTATGTAAATTTTATAAAAAACAGGCTGTGTTTTGATTTTGATAAAAAGGGGGCAACAAAAACTGAAAATCGCTTGTTATAGAATATGTGAATGGGGTTTTTATCCATTTGTTAAATGGGTAAAGCAACGTTTATGTAGATTAATTAACATGATTTAGTCTTTGGTTATAGATCTCAATCAGTGATGTTGGCGAATGAAAAGTCCAGCTTGGAGGAGTGAAAAGATAACGTAATGTCGCTATGATCGGTAAATTGTTTAAGTTGCGGCCGTTTAATCGCATTACTTCCTGAGCTGTCAGGCTATCCATTCTTATGATGGCGCTGGGGGATGGAACAGAGCCTCGAGCAAGAGTACTGCTCTCACCAGAATTCAACCATTGATCCATAATGTGTGTGAAATTTTGAGTGTTGACATACTCTCCTTCAATAAATGAATGAGTGATTCGTTGAAGTCTTTCTCTTCTTAACTCAGAGCTACTGACTCTTTCTGTAAAATTACAGGAATCAACCCCGTAACTATTGAATACGTATGTTTTTTTGATAGTGTCAGTGTTAAGTGCTGCTATAAGGGCATTTCGGCCACCTTGTGAATACCCTGTTAAATAGATTGTTTTTTCGGGGTGCTGCTTTTGTATAAGCTCCGGAACTCTGGCTGTTGTCAGGGATTCCCGTGTTTTGAAAAAAAGAGATTTGCCTTCCTCAGACGTATCAGAAGAAAAGTGGGTGGTATCTATGTTGGGCATAACAACAATGATGGACTGCTCCTTGTCATGATGGTAATGGAATAATCCTATTTTAAAGTCAGAGCCAGGTTCGTAAAGTACTCCGAATTTAGAATCCAGTTTTACCCCCTGTCTAAGCTCCTGGGGTACATCTTGCATATCGCTGAAAGGGGTGATGCCGTAGTCTTTCAGTGAAGTGAAATGTTTGTAGAAATAATGTCCGCCCTCCCAGTTTGTTGGATATAGGGAGGTTTCAGTAATGAAGTTCACCAGTACAAAAGGATACTGCTCTTGAAGTACCTGCATTGGTGGTTCAAATGTCTCCGGCTCTGCTTCAAGACTATCCGTGATAGGGGAAGAATGCTCTATGAAGGAATGGGCGGCAAGACAGTGAATCAAGAAATAGAAAACACAGGCCAGTTTGACAGGCGGAGTCCCGAGCATAGATTGCTTCCTAAGATTGTTTTGTTTATTAGAAAGCAGATTATAGTTCGAATGATTGTTTATAATATTATTTTTTAGAATAAAAAAATAATTATCTATTTCTTTATTATTAACCCCTTACCTGGCATTTCAATGGTCAAATCGCTCTTGGGTTGACAGCAGCAGGGCAGAATTTTACCGTCCGGAACAAAGGCTATGGGGTCTGATACATACTCCACTGTTCCTTCAATCAGGGTGACCTGACAACAACCGCAGAAGCCTTCCCGGCACTGGTAGTCAATTTCTACATTCTGGGATTCCAGGGCTTCCAGCAGGTTTAGTTCCTGGCGGGGAATAAAGCTGAAGCCGTCCTGGATTTTGATGATGTGTGCCATAGCGGCCCTGTGGTTCTGCCTTTCGGGAGGACAGGGAGCGGGTCAGCCCCCTGCCCGGAGTCAACGGGTTACAGGGAGAAACTGCTGAAATCTTCCGATTTCACTTCACTGTCAATCTGTCCGACCAGGTAAGAACTCACTTCCACCTCCTGGGGGGCGACCTGGACATGGTCGCTGTTCAGCCAGCTGTTCATCCAGGGCAGGGGGTTCTGCCTGACCGGGAAAGCAGGCTCAAAACCAACGGCACTCATGCGCTGGTTGGTGATGTATTCAACGTACTGGCCGAGAATATCCCGGTTCAGTCCGATCATTGAGCCATCACGGAACAGGTAATCCGCCCAGTCTTTTTCCTGCTCGGCAGCGGCAATGAAGATCTCCCTGGCTTCTGCTTTCAACTCCTGGGCAATGGTGGCCATTTCCGGGTCATCCTTGCCGTCGGCCATCAACTGCAGCATATGCTGGGTACCGGTGAGGTGAAGGGCTTCATCCCGGGCGATCAGTTTAATGATCTTAGCATTGCCTTCCATGGTGGAGCGTTCGGCAAAGGCAAAGCTGCAGGCAAAGCTGACATAAAAGCGAATGGCTTCCAGTACGTTCACAGACACCACGGTCAGGTAGAGTTTCCGTTTCAGGTCCCGGATACTGATGTTGACATCCTGGCCGTTGATGGAGTGGGTGCCTTCCCCCAACTGATGGTAAAGGCTGACGCCTTCAATCAGTTCGTCATAATAACGGGTGATGTCATGGGCGCGTTTGGTAATGGCCTCATTGGTGACAATATCGTCAAACACCTCACCGGGTTTGGTGACAATGTTCCGGATGATATGGGTGTACGACCGTGAGTGGATGGTCTCACTGAAAGCCCAGGTTTCAATCCAGGTTTCCAGTTCGGGCAGGGATACAATAGGCAGCAGCGCCACATTGGGTGAGCGCCCCTGGACGGAGTCGAGCAGGGTCTGGTATTTCAGATTGCTGAGAAAGATGTGTTTTTCATGTTCAGGCAGAGCAGCAAAGTCACTGCGATCTGTGGACAGGTCCACTTCCTCCGGGCGCCAGAAAAACGACAACTGTTTTTCGATCAGCTTTTCAAAGACCGGGTATTTCTGGATGTCGTAACGGGATACATTGACATTACGGCCAAAGAACATCGGCTCCTTTATGGCGTTGAACGGTTCCTGGTTAAATGTTGTGTAACTCATTCTCTGGTCTGTCCTGAAAAGTATGGCCTGATAAGTGTTGTCTGTCTTTGCTGCGTAAACAGGCATCCTGATTAAGCATTTCGCCCACCCTCTGCAACCGGCTTGCCAATGGCGACTGGCGCCCAGAGAGTGATACGAAATGCTTTTTTTGGCTATAGGCATTTATGCCGTTCAGCGATCCAATTCCCGCTTTGTCAAATCTTGCAGGCACCTCCTGCACAGCCGTCATCCATGTCACTCTGGCTATCCGCCGCACCATCCCGGGTGTTGTGGTAATACAGGGTTTTAACCCCCAGTTTGTAAGCGGTCAGCAGGTCTTTCAGAAGCAGCTTCATGGGTACCTTGCCACCCTCAAACTGATTGGGGTCGTAGTTGGTGTTGGCTGAAATGGTCTGGTCCACGAATTTCTGCATGATGGCCACCAGCTGCAGATAGCCGTCGTTTCCAGGAATGTTCCAGAGCAGCTCATAACGGTCTTTCAGCGCTTCAAAGTCGGGAACCACCTGTTTCAAAATACCGTCTTTACTGGCTTTGACACTGACAAAGCCCCGGGGTGGCTCAATGCCGTTGGTGGCATTGCTGATCTGGGAGGAGGTTTCCGACGGCATCAGTGCCGTCAGGGTTGAGTTGCGCAGACCGTGTGCCTTGATATCAGAGCGCAGGCCTTCCCAGTCCAGCCTGAGAGACTCACTGCAAACGCTGTCCAGATCCTGCTTATAGGTGTCAACCGGCAGGATACCCTGGGCATACGTGGTTTCATTGAATTTGGTGCAGGTACCTTTTTCCCGGGCCAGTCGGTTTGAGGCTTTCAGCAGGTAGTACTGAATGGCTTCAAACGTCCGGTGCGTCAGGCCGTTGGCAGAACCATCGGAATAACGGACGCCGTTTTTGGCCAGATAGTTGGCAAAGTTGATCACGCCTACCCCCAGTGGCCGGCGCCCCATGGTGGCGTTATAGGCGGCGGGCACCGGGTAATCCTGGTAATCCAGCAGGCTGTCCAGAGCCCGGACAATCAGGTCCGACAGTTCATCCAGCTCATCCAGGTCGGTGAGGGCACCCAGGTTAAAGGCAGCCAGAGTACACAGAGCGATCTCACCCTCTTCGTCGTGGACATGAGAGAGAGGCTTGGTGGGCAGGGCAATCTCAAGGCACAGGTTGCTCTGGCGAACCGGTGCAACGGCTGGGTTAAAGGGGCTGTGGGTGTTGCAGTGATCCACATTCTGAAGGTAGATCCGGCCTGTGCTGGCCCGCTCTGAAGCGAACAGGGAGAACAGTTCAATGGCTTTCAATGTGGTTTTGCGAATGCTGCTGTCCTGTTCGTACTGAACATAGAGCTGCTCAAATTTCTCCTGGTCTGCAAAGAAAGCATCGTAAAGTCCGGGCACATCACTGGGGGAGAACAGGGTAATATTGCCTCCTTCGATCAGACGCTGGTACATCAGTTTGTTGAACTGAACGCCGTAATCCAGATGACGGACCCGGTTTTCCTCGACACCCCGGTTGTTCTTCAGCACCAGCAGGTTTTCCACTTCCAGGTGCCAGATGGGGTAGAACAGGGTAGCCGCACCACCACGCACGCCGCCCTGGGAGCAGGATTTAACCGCCGTCTGGAAATGCTTGTAAAAAGGAATACAGCCTGTGTGGAAGGCTTCACCATTGCGGATCGGGCTGCCCAGGGCTCTGATATTACCGGCGTTGATGCCGATACCGGCGCGCTGGCTAACATACTTGACGATGGCGCTGGAGGTGGCGTTGATGGAGTCCAGTGAGTCACCGCACTCAATCAGGACACAGGAGCTGAACTGGCGGGTGGGCGTCCGGACGCCGGACATGATCGGTGTTGGCAGAGAGAGCCTGAAGGTGGACACGGCATTATAGAAGCGCTCGATAAAGTCCATCCGGGTGTCTTTCGGGTAACTGGCAAACAGGCAGGCTCCGATCAGCATGTACAGCATCTGTGGGCTTTCATAATACTCCCCGGTCACCCGGTTCTGCACCAGGTATTTGCCTTCCAGCTGTTTGACAGCGGCGTAGCTGAAGTCCATGTCCCGGCTGTGATCCAGAAAGGCGTTCATCTGGTCAAATTCCGCTTCGGTATAGTCCGTCAGCAGGTGCTGGTCGTACTTGTTCATCTCCACCAGGCGCACCACCAGATCGTAAAGCCTTGGCGGCTCAAACTGTCCGTAGGCTTTCTTTCTCAGGTGGAAAATGGCAAGGCGGGCCGCCAGATACTGATAATCAGGAGCCTGCTCGGAGATAAGATCGGCGGCGGATTTGATCAGGGTTTCGTGAATATCCGTGGTCTTGATGCCATCGTAAAACTGGATGTGAGACTTAAGTTCTACTTCTGAGACGGAGACGTGGTTCAGTCCTTCCGCAGCCCAGGTGATCACCTTGTGGATCTTCTCCAGATCCAGCTGCTCCTTGTCGCCGTCACGCTTGGTGACCAGGATGTTTTTGTTCATTCAGCCCTTACCTGTCTCGCTTAATGGTGACCGGGAAAATCCCGGTGGTTTTCTGTACAAATAGATCTGCTTTGCTCCACCCATATCGCAAGATGACTGCATTGGCGGGTCATCCAGTATTGAGTAGGCGTTTGTCCGGAGGTGATGCCGGGAAAATTCTGACGGAGCAGATACAAGCTTTTCCGCAGGACAGAGTCAGCCGTTGCAAGGTTCATGGTGAACGGCCGCCTGCCTGTGTGAGCATTCTTCCTTGAATACAGTCGTTGCTCCTTTAAATGGCTGCTGACCGCTCCTGACCGGCTTCTGATATGCTATGCAGGCCAGGCTGTGATGGACGGATATTGATGGGCTTTCCATGGTTTGCCCTATTATCACGTTAGTCCCGATTAGCAGCGAGGGGTACCATATATTGTGTATCGACTGTTTATATACACAAGATAATGCGCTATTCGGATAAATTCAAGCGGGGCAACCTGGGGAGAGGGTGTGGATAACGTGTGGGTATTTTTTGATGTGGGTGTTCGCTAACTTCTCGACATCTTTTCCAGTCAGATAAAAAAATTTGCAATAACCTCCGCCCTGTTTTTGAAAATAAAAAAATATATTGTGGGCCCCTTCAATAAAAAAAAGTAATCAGATTAACCGGTGACCAGAATGGTTATTGGTCCATCACTTCTTTCCAGTCAGGGGGAGGACGCTGGCCAGCGGGTAGTGTAACATCCCCGGCAAGAGTAAACGTGCCTTTCACCAACTTTCCACCAATCAGGGGTGTATGAAACATGACGATGGAGAATGCTGAAACAGGTCGCATCCTGATTGTCGAAGATGACGAGCGTCTGGCGACCCTGACCCGGGAATATCTGGAAAACAATGGCCTTCAGGTCTCTGTGGAAGGGGATGGAGGCAAGGCGGTAGACCGCATTCTGAATGAAAAACCGGATCTTGTGGTGCTGGACCTGATGCTGCCGGGAGAAGACGGGGTGTCCATCTGCCGACGGGTCAGAAGCCAGTACCATGGCCAGATTTTGATGCTGACCGCACGGACGGATGATCTTGATGAAGTGCTGGGTCTTGAGATGGGGGCTGATGACTATGTGGCCAAGCCGGTCAGGCCCCGGGTGCTGCTGGCCAGAGTCCGTGCTCTGCTAAGGCGCAGTGTGGTACCGGTGGAGGAAGCCCAGGCGGAGAAGAGCAGCCTGCGCTTTGGTCCGCTGGTGGTGGATAACTCAATGCGTGAAGCCTGGCTGAATGAGCAGAGCGTGGAGTTGACCAGTGCTGAGTTTGATCTGCTCTGGCTGCTGTGCTCCAATGCCGGCCGGGTGCTGAGCCGGGAGGAGATTTTTGCCCAGCTGCGGGGTATTGAGTACGACGGCCAGGACCGCTCCATTGACGTCCGGGTATCCCGTATCCGCCCCAAAATCGGTGATGATCCCATGCACCCGAGATTGATCAAGACGGTTCGAAGCAAAGGCTACCTGTTTGTGAAAAGCGAGCAGTCCTGAGTGGTTTTTGTTTTCAACCAGAAGTCTTCAATCATAAAGAACCTGGCAGCACCCTCATGAGCAGTATTTTTCTTCGAATCTATGGCGGCCTGCTGTTTTCCCTGGTGCTGGTATCCGTGCTGTCCGGCATCACCATCACCATTGTTAATGGGGTCCGGCTCGGGGAGTACCGGGAAGAAATGGCCCGGGGGACGTTCCGGCTGGTTTCCGAGGCGATTGCACCTCTTCCTTCAGAGCAGCGCCAGGACTGGCTGGATCACTGGGGCAGGCAGCTGGCCATCCGGTTTACCCTGGTGCCATCGAACCAGCTCCCCCTGGATGAGGAGCAACATGACCAGCTGGCCAGTGGTCATGTTCATGTGGAAATGCTGGATGAAGTGGATGCCAGAGTCACCTCCCGGGTAAGTGATCAGTGGTTCCTGCAGGGAGTGGTTTCCGGTATTTCTGAGCAGATGGCCAATGGCACCCTGAGTTTATTAAGGGATCAGCTGAGGCAATATCCCCCCGAACAGCGAGATGAGGTCCTCCGACAGTTCTCTGCCTCTTCACTGAGTTACCCGGTGGTATTGATTCCAGAGTTTCAGGCGGGGTTGACGCCGGTTCAGGAAGGGCAGCTCAGAGAGGGCAGCATTCTGATGGTGCTGGATGCCCAGGATGAAACGCTGCAGCTCTATGCTCGTATGGAGGACACTGGTCGTGTAATTCGCCTTGGCCCGCTGACTCTTCTGAATCATTACCCGTTCAAGTTAATCCTGACCATTGGGCTGTTTGTGTTGATCTCCCTGAGCCTGGCCATTTATATCCTGGTGCGGGGGATGGAAAAACGGTTGAGAAAGCTGGAGCGGGCCGCCACACGCTTCAGTCGTGGGGATTTTGAGGTACGGGTGAATGTCAGTGGTGCTGACTCCATAGGTCGTCTGGCTATGGCCTTTAATGCTATGGCGGGACATATCCAGCGGCTGTTGAGTCTGCAGAAAGAGATGATCCGTGGGGTATCCCATGAGCTGAGAACGCCGGTGGCCCGTCTTCGTTTCGGTCTTGATCTGATTGCGGATGCCCAGACGGCTGAAGAGCGGGAAACCCAGTTGAATGGCATGGATCAGGATATTCAGGAACTGGACAATCTGGTGGATGAGTTCCTGACCTATGCCAATCTTGAGCAGGGGGCTCCAACTATCCGGCTCAAGCGTCATGATGTGGATAAGGTGGTGGCCCAGGTGGTCAGCGAGCACCTGAGACTGCAGGACCGGGTCGATATTGAGCATATTCCCTGTAACCTGTTAAACCCCCGTCGTTTTGTGGAGATTGATCGCCGTTATCTGCACCGGGCGGTTCAGAACCTGGTAGGGAATGCCTGCCGTTATGCCGACAGTCGGATTCAGGTTCGCTTTTCTTCAACTCAGGATACCTGCCGCATTGATGTGGATGATGATGGTCCCGGCATCCCGGAAGAACAGTGGGAACGGGTTTTTTCCGCCTTTTCCCGGTTGGATGACAGTCGAACCCGAAAATCCGGTGGTTATGGTCTGGGCCTCTCCATAGTCCGGAGAATCATGTACTGGCATGGAGGCCGGGCGATGGTCAGCCATAGCCCATTGGGAGGGGCCCGCTTCAGTCTGGTCTGGCCAAGGAAGCAGCGGCATTAAGAGCAGGATGAGAGACAGGCTGCTCAGGCAGCCTGTTGTTCTGGTGGGGGAAATCAGTGCCCCCTTGTGACCTTGTTGTAAATGTTGGGAGCAAACTGCTTCATTTTTTCAAGGTGTTTGTTTCGCAGATCAACCATTTTGGATTGCAAGGCTTTTTGACAGGGCTGCGGTGCTGAAGCTTTTGCCTCATTGCTTTCCTTCTGTTGCGGAAGCGATTCCTCTTTATGGTCACAGGCCAGTTTCGGGTTCTGTTCCGGCTTGCCCCACTTTTTTCTGGCCTTTCCAGGCTCTCGGGCAAAGTTTGGCTTTGGATCCGGCTTGTCCCATTTTTTCCTGGCTTTTCCATTTTCTTGAGCGTAGTTGGGCTGTGGATCTGGCTTGCCCCACTTCGCTCTTGTTCTTTGCTTTGGAACCTCTCCTCGAACAATGTTTAAAGCCTCATCCAGAGAGCAGGCTTTCGTTGTTTTTACAGCGATCTTTTTTTCTGCCTGATCAGGCCCTGGGTTCAGTTTAATTTTCTGGCCGATGATCTGAAGATCCTGGTACTGACCGGGTTTTTGAAGCTTCTTTCGTGCCTGCGCTTTATTGCACTTAACAGGCTCGGCTTTGGCATTGGTATAGCGAACACCATTTTCATCAACCCTGACCGGCTGTTTCTGGTTCTGACGGTGAACTGCATTGTTTGGGCGGTAGTTTTGCTGATTAACCAGAGCACGTTCCTGTAAGCCGACGGGCTTGGTTTTAGGCAACGCCTCTTTTTTCCTGGCGGGTGGAGTGTTAGGTCTTGCTACCTGTGCCAGACGCACTTTTTTATTGCCATGTTTTGCCGGTTTCTGAGCTTGAACCGGCTTTGACTGCGGCACGTGATGGTTATGGCTGATTCTTTGAGTGGCTGACATGATGAACCTCCCTGTTTTCATCAATCAATGCCTCCACAATGGGGAGGTCGATAATTAAATCAAGTATTTAAAAGAGAACAGGTGCATGCCTGTTCCTGTTGTTGTTTATTTTGATAATTGGCCCGATGTTAACAAGATTCAGAAGCCATGGCTGTTCGACATAAGGTTGATCGACTTTGGTGGAATGTCGGGTTCGGGCAGCCCTCCTGTGATACCAGGGCTCTATGGATAACCGCTTATTCCGCCGGAGTAATGCCTGGCAGTGAGTCAAAACAGGTGTCCCGGGCCGATTCCACAAAGCTGGTGATATAGGGCTGATCTTTCTGCTCTGTTCTAACGGCTGCATACAGAGTTGACCAGAGGCCTTCCTTTCCCAACCGGACGGCGGCCACCTGGTTTCGGTCGAGGTATTCCGATAAAGCCCAGCTGGGCAGGGCGGATACCCCCCGCTGACTGGCCACCAGCTGCAGCATCATCAGGGTCAGCTCTGCGGTTCGGACACCGGCAGGCTCAATATCCGCCGGGTCGAGAAAATCGTGGAAAATGGCCAGGCGTTCCTGTTCCACCGGATAGGTAATCAGTACTTCCTGCCTCAGATCCTCTGGTTGAATGAAGCTCTTTTCCCGCAACGGGTGGGTCCTGGCGATGGCCAGCAGCATTTCATAGCGAAACAGGGGGAGGTAATCAATGCCGGGGATTGAGGCCGGGTCGGACGTGACCACCAGATCAAGCTCTCCCCGGGACAGGGCGGGAAGAGGGGCAAAATGGAAGCCGGTGGAAAAATCCATTTCCACCTCCGGCCAGTGTTGGCGATAGTCGCCAATGGTGGGCATTAACCACTGGTAGCAACTGTGACACTCGATGGCAATGTGCAGCCTCCCTGACTCACCACCGGCCAGTCTCAGCAGGCTCTGTTCTGTGGCTTTGAACTTTGGCAGTACGTCTTCCGCCAGTTCCAGCAGCTTCAGGCCTGCCGTGGTGAAACGGGGAGGACGGGTTTTCCGGATAAAGACTTCCATACCGATTCTGTGCTCCAGTTCTTTCAGCTGGTGAGACAGGGCGGATTGGGTCAGGTGAAGGCGATTGGCGGCTTCCACCAGGCTGCCACTTTGATGGAGGGCCTTCAGGGTCTTCAGGTAACGCAGTTCCAGGCCCAGGTTTTTGTTTGCCATTGGTTGAGTTCTGTCGTTTATAGCGATATTGAGGGTTTATTATTAGATTTACTCATTTTTATCATTAAAAAAATGAGTTTGATTCAATCATACTCCTGCCACAGAATCCACTCCACTTAACGGCTGGTCTTATGGCAAGTTGCAAACGCTCCCTAAGCACCGTTTCAGATTTCAACAATAATAACTTTGACGATTTCCATGGAGTCTCAACATGGCAACGACACACAGCCTTGGCTTCCCGAGGATTGGAGCCAACAGGGAGTTGAAAAAAGCCCTGGAAAGCTATTGGCAGGGAGCCCTCTCCAAAGAGCAGCTGCTCAATGAAGGCCGGTGTTTGAGAAAACAGCACTGGCAGTTGCAGGCCGATGCCGGACTGGAGTTGGTGCCTGTGGGAGATTTTGCCTGGTACGACCAGGTATTGAACCATTCTCTGATGCTGGGGGCGGTTCCTGAACGGTTTAATGGCTCCAGTGAAAGCAACAGTGCTGATCCCGGTGATATTGATACGCTATTTCGAATGGCCCGGGGACGTGCTCCTTCCGGTCAGCCTGCTGCCGCCTGTGAGATGACCAAATGGTTTGATACCAACTACCACTATATGGTCCCGGAGGTCAGCCAGGGACAGACCTTCCACCTGGCGAATACGGCGATTCTGGAAGAGACCGCTGAGGCCATTGCCCTGGGGCATTCGGTCAAGCCGGTGCTGCTGGGGCCATTGACCTGGCTCTGGCTGGCCAAGGTGAAGGGGGCTGATTTTGACCGGCTGGAACTGCTGGATGGGGTTCTGGATGTTTACAGTGAGGTGCTTGCCAGGCTGGCGGAACAGCTGTCGGAAACCAGCAGTGAATGGGTGCAGATTGACGAGCCTATTCTGACCCTGGATCTGCCCCCCGAATGGCAGCAGGCTTTTGAAGCTGCCTATAACCGTCTGCAGAACAGCGGATTGAAAATGATGCTGGCGACCTATTTTGGTGGGCTTAATGGTACGACGACAACCGTCGTTAACTTGCCGGTGGATGGACTGCATGTGGACCTGGTACGGGATGCTTCTCAACTGCCAGCATTGCTGGATCGCCTGCCTGCCTACAAGGTACTGTCTGCCGGAGTGGTCAACGGGCGCAATATCTGGAGGGCCGATCTTGGAAGCATTCTGGGGCAGCTGGAAGAGGCCCGGGAGCGTCTTGGCAACCGGCTCTGGGTCGCCCCCAGCTGTTCCTTGCTTCATGTTCCGGTGGACCTTGAGAATGAAACAGCGCTGGATGAAGAGCTGAAGTCCTGGTTTGCCTTTGCCCGGCAGAAATGTTCTGAGGTATCACTGCTTGGCCGGGTATTGGCTGCGGGGGGCCTTGCGGCACTGGAGTCTGACCAGGAGGAGCTGGCTGAGTTGAAGAGGGCGGTTGCGGAGTCGGATCGAGTGGTACTGGCCCGCCAGCAATCACCCCGGATTCATAATAAAGAGGTTGAGCAGAGGGTGACAGCCATAGCCGGTGATAAAACCATTGATCAGCGGTCATCGCCTTATACCAGAAGAGCGGAAGTCCAGTCGGACAAGCTTAAATTGCCTTTGTACCCCACCACCACCATCGGCTCTTTTCCCCAGACCCGGGAGATTCGAAGTAAACGGCTTCAGTACCGTAAAGGAGAGCTGGATGAGCAGCATTACGTTAAGGCTATGGAGGAGGAAATCTGCAACACGATCCAGAAACAGGAAGCTCTGGGGCTGGATGTACTGGTTCACGGTGAGGCAGAGCGCAATGACATGGTCGAGTACTTTGGACAGTTGCTGGACGGTTTTGCCTTCACGGGGAATGGCTGGGTTCAGAGTTATGGCAGCCGCTGTGTCAAACCTCCGGTGATCATCGGCGATATCAGCCGGCCTGAACCCATGACGGTCAACTGGAGCTGCTATGCCCAGGCCCAGACCCGCAAACCGGTAAAAGGCATGCTCACCGGACCGGTGACCATTCTTTGCTGGTCTTTTCCCCGGGAGGATGTGGATCGCAAAGAGTCCTGTGTGCAGCTGGCCCTGGCTCTCAGGGATGAAGTGCAGGACCTGGAGAGTCATGGCATTGGGGTCATTCAGATTGACGAACCGGCCATTCGGGAAGGCCTGCCCCTGAGAAAGGCGGACTGGCCCGGATATCTGGAGTGGGCGGTGAAAAGTTTTCGCATTGCCGCCAGCGGTGTCAGGGATGAAACCCAGATTCATACCCATATGTGTTACAGCGAATTCAATGACATCATTGAATACATTGCCGCCATGGATGCGGATGTTATCACCATTGAAACCTCCCGTTCCGATATGGAGCTGCTGGATGCTTTTGAGCGGTTTGAATACCCCAATGAGATTGGTCCGGGGGTATACGACATCCACTCCCCCAATGTCCCGGATACACAATGGATGATGGAACTGATGACCCGAGCTGCCCGGAAAATACCCAAAGAAAGGCTCTGGATTAATCCGGACTGTGGCCTGAAAACCCGTGACTGGCCGGAAGTGGAAGCGGCGTTGAAAAATATGGTGCTGGTGGCCAGAAAGTTGAGGGAGGCGGATATTTCGGCCCTGTAATATAGGATCAAATTTCCCCCGGCTATGCCGGGGTGACTCCCATTGCCAGGATTCCAACGGAGTATTTGTATACCCACACCTTGCTCCTGGCAGCCACCTCCCTCATTCCTCAGCCTTTCCCTCTCGAACCCTGACCCGGATAAACCGGAGAGTGAGAGCGGGACATTAAATTGTAACGTTGTTGTTTTGTAATAACGCCTGGACTGGAACCGACTCACTAACCGGGAAGTGACAACAACATGAGTAAAGAGACCTTTGATGCCACCCTCTATAACCACAGTGGCAACCGACCCATTTCAAAAGTACTGGAAATAGAGCTTAGCCGACGGGGCATGCTGAAACGGACCGCCGTCGTCTCTGCTTTTGCGGCTTTAGCGGGGGCTGGTCTGGCAGGATGTGGCAGTAATGACACAACGTCACCGGATGCACCTGGGGAACCTGAACTGACTCTGGGGTTTGAGTCGGTTCCTGGCTCAAAACGGGATGCGGTGGTTGTCCCCCCTGGCTACAAGGCGGAAATTCTGGCTCCCTGGGGGACTCCCATCAACGGGCTGGCCAGTGGGTGGAAGGAGGATGGAACCAACACTTCCTCCGATCAGTTAAATGCCATGGGTATGCACCACGACGGCATGCATTTCTTCCCTCTTGGGAACGGCTTAAGTGAAGGGATTCTCTGCATTAATCATGAATACATTGACCAGGGAGCCCTTCACCCCAATGGCGACACAGAAAACGGCGGAATTCGTCCAGTTGAAGAGGTCCGTAAAGAGATCAACGCTCACGGGGTATCGGTCATTCACATTAAAGTGGTGGACGGCGTATGGGACGTTGTAAGAGACAGTGATTACAACCGGCGTATCACTTCCGCAACCGAAATAGACATTTCTGGTCCCATTGCTGACAGCCCGAAAGACTTTCTTGTTACCCGGTATACTGCCGAAAGAGGCAACACAAAAATTGCCCGTGGTACCAATAATAACTGCGGTAACGGCTATACCCCCTGGGGCACTTACCTGACCTGCGAAGAAAACTGGCCCGGTTACTTTACCCGAACGGACAATGCCAGTCAGTGGACGGATGATCAGGTACGCCTGGGAATCAGTGATGGCGGTTCACGCTACGGTTGGGAGACTCCGTCGGATGAATCGATCACCGGGGAGTTTTCCCGTTTTGATCTAACGCCCTCAGGCAGCAATGCCAGGGAAGATTTTCGTAACGAGGCCAATGGTCACGGTTATATTGTGGAAATTGACCCATACAATGCCAGCAGCAAGGCCATTAAGCGAACCGCTCTGGGCCGGTTCAGGCATGAAGACTGCACTTTCGGCAAAGTGGAGGCGGGCAAACCCGTTGTTTTCTATTCAGGTCATGATGGCCGATTTGAATACCTGTATAAATTTGTTTCCGATGCGCTTTGGAACCCAGCCGACAGTAACCCGGAAGATCGCCTGGCTACCGGTGCCAAATACATGGACGCCGGCACTTTATATGTTGCCCGGTTCAATGAAGCCGGTGAAGGCCAGTGGTTATCGCTGACACCTGACAGCATTACTAACGACCATCGTCGACTGGGGGATATTCCCGGTTTTGGCACATTGGCAGACATTATCCTGAATACGCCGGGGGCCGCCGATTTAATGGGGGCTACCCCCATGGATCGCCCGGAGTGGACGGCAGTGGATCCTGGGGATGGCACGGTTTACGTTGCTTTAACCAATAACACCCGTCGGGAGACGGGGAATGCGGCTAACCCCAGAGAAAATAACAAGTTTGGTCATATTATTCGCTGGACTGAGGATTCAAATCACCGGTCCTTTAACTGGGAGTTCTTTTTATTTGGCTCACCCCGTAGTGGCAGCAGTGACATCAACCGGTCAGGACTGGATGCGAATAATGAGCTGGCCAGTCCCGATGGTCTGGCGTTTGACCCCAGGGGAATACTATGGGTTCAGACGGATAATGGCGCCGATGAAGTGGAGGAGAAAACCAATGACCAGATGCTGGCGGTGATTCCTTCGCAACTGAATCAGGCCTCGGGCACTTCACCTGTCATTAACTCCGGTAATCAATCTCAGCTGAGACGTTTTTTCGTTGGCCCTAACGGCTGTGAAGTAACGGGGATAGCCTTTAACGCGGACCACACCAGCTTCTTTGTTAATATTCAGCACCCTGGCAACTGGCCCTCTTCAATAGATGCCACAGAGGAGACCTCTGGGACTGTGAGGCCACGGGCCTCTACTGTGGTTATTCGCCGGGAAGATGGAGGCAAGATTGGCGAGTGATGGGAGCGGGCAAAAAAAAGGGTCATGGCTATTCAGGAAAAGGAGGTTCTGTCATAGACTGCGGTAAAGGGCAGGAGCAGTTTGAGCTTCAGGGGACGTGAAAGCTGCGCTGCTGAAAAACCGTTACGCAAGGATGCGAAGGCCATGATCGATTCGAGTCAATTAAACCCCAGGGTTTGCTCACTGGCCCCTTCGGCCACTCTCCAGATCAACGAATACAGCAACCGGCTGATCCGGGAAGGTCGCGATATCATTAAGCTGGGATTGGGGCAGTCGCCCTTTCCGGTTCCCGAGGTAGTGACCAGAAGCCTGCAGCAGCACGCCCATGAAAAAGACTATCTGCCAGTGCGGGGCCTTTATGCCTTGCGCCAGGCGGTTGCCGGTTATTACCAGCGACGAGATGGCCTGCGATATGCGGCGGAGTCAGTACTGGTGGGGCCGGGTTCTAAAGAGTTGCTGTTCAATCTGCAGATGGCCTGCAATGCCCAGCTTATTTTGCCTGCTCCCAGCTGGGTTTCCTATGCCCCCCAGGCAATGATGTTGGGGCGCCATGTCCGTTACCTTCCCACTAAGCCTGAGAACCAGTGGCGTATTCTGCCTGAGCAGCTGGATCAACTGGAACCACTGCCTGAAGATGAAACCCGGGTATTGATTCTTAACTACCCCTCCAACCCAACCGGGGCCAGTTATGATCCTGAGCATATGAAGGCGCTGGCTGCGGCGGCGAGACGACAGCGTATTGTTATTGTCGCCGATGAAATTTACGGGGAAACCCGGTTTGATGGCCAACACCTTTCCATGGCGGCTTATTATCCGGAAGGGACCGTGATCAGCAGTGGCTTGAGCAAGTGGTGTGGCGCTGGCGGCTGGCGGCTGGGGATCATGCTGTTTCCTCCGGAATTGTCCCGTCTGCAGGATGCCATGGCGGTCATTGCCAGCGAAACGTTTACATCCACCAGCGCCCCAACACAGTATGCTGCCTGTACTGCTTTTGGTGATCACCCTGAAATCCAGGAATACCTTGAACATTGTCGTGAGGTTCTGGGGCATATTGCGGGATATATGACAGGGCATCTCAGGGGGCTGGGGTTGGAAATGGTTAACCCGGTTGGTGGGTTTTATCTGCTGGTGAATTTTGAGAATTACCGGAGTGGGCTGTCGGAAAGGGGGATCGTCAGCTCTGAGCAATTGTGTCAGGTACTGTTGTCTGAAACTGAGGTAGCCCTGCTGCCAGGAACGGACTTTGGCCTGCCAGCCGACCAGCTCTATGTGCGGCTGGCCTTTGTGGATTTTAATGGTGAAAAGGCCCTTGCCTCGTTAAAATCAGGCGTTTCAGGGAGCCTCCTAGTGGAGCAGAATTGCCCGAGGCTGGTGACTGCCTGCCAGCGGATTGGACACTGGCTGGATCAGTTGTAGTGATGAGGTTACCGCGTCCACCGGGCTGCGGAGTAATAGCCGGCCATCCTAAAAACGACAATGATTAAGTAATCGATATGAAGTGGTTAAAAGTAATTGGGGTGAGCCTTTGCCTGGGGCTTGCAGGTTGTCAGAGCGTGTCGACCACAAGCAGCGGAGCTATTGGTGTAAACCGTGAGCAGCGAATGTTTTCCATGCTTTCGGAAAAACAGGTTAATGAGATGGCGGCTGAGGCTTATAGGGAAGTGAAGCAGCAGGCTCAAAAGAAAAAAGTGCTTAACCGGGATCCTGCCGAAGTCCGACGCCTGAGAACCATTGCGGATCGGCTGGTTGCTCAGGTGGGTGTATTCCGGCAGGATGCCAGGGCCTGGCAGTGGGAAGTGAACCTTCTGACCGATAAGCAGCTGAATGCCTACTGTATGCCCGGTGGCAAGATTATGTTTTACACCGGGATCATAGAGCAGCTGAAACTGACCGATGATGAAATCGCTGCCATTATGGGCCATGAAATGGCCCACGCCCTGAGGGAACACGGTCGGGAAGCGATGTCCCAGGCCTATGCCATGCAGCTGGGTAGAGACACTCTGGGGATTCTGCTGGGGGCAAGCCCCGGTGCCATGAACCTGGGGGATGCGGTTGTGAACTATGCGCTAACCCTTCCCAACAGTCGAACCAACGAAGCCGAGGCGGACCTGATTGGTCTGGAGCTGATGGCCCGGGCGGGTTATAACCCGAAAGCGGCCGTCAGTCTGTGGCAGAAAATGGCTGCCCAGAGCCAGCAGAGCGTGCCCGAGTTTATGAGCACTCACCCGGCTAATGATACGCGGATCCATGGTCTGCAGGCCAACCTGTTTAAGGTAGAGCCTCTTTATCGACAGGCTGGGGGCAGGTAGTCAGTATTGTATGGTTTTCTGATTTTCCAGATAAACGTCATCGGTTATTTATAACGGCGGGCACCAGGGAGCGGTTACCATAGAAAAATGTTAAAGAGTTCAATGTGCTCCGGAGACAACCATGTACGCAGTGATTTTCAGGGCAGAAATCAAGCAGCTGGATGATCAGTATGTGGAAATGGCCGGTAAGCTGCGCCAAACCGCCATGGAGGAGTACGGGTGTATAGAGTTTACTTCCTGTACTGAGGGGTGCCATGAAATGGCCATTTCCTATTGGAAAAGCCTGGAGCAGATTCAGGCCTGGAAGCAGAACACTGACCATCTTCACGCCCAGGCTATGGGAAGAGAAAAATGGTACAACAGCTACCAGGTTGAAATCGTTGAAGTGCTGAAAAAGTACGCCAATTTCTGACAGGCAGGTTCAGTGGCAGAACCTGCATTGCTCGATATTCAACACTCTCTTTTTTTCCAGAATCTTCTCCAGTAAATCATTGGTGTGCTGCGCCTGAGCCTCGCCTACCTGACAGGAGCCTGGGCCATCTTCATGGCGGTGGAATGACTCACGGGCTCCAAGATTAGCCACACGGGTTTCCAGTTTCTGCAGTTTTTCTGTGGTATTGGTCATCAATAACAGTCTCAATCGTTGAACAATCCATAAAAAACCAACCCTTTCAAACATAGACAGTCACTATGTGAATTGCCCTTCTTTTTCACTCTTGAGGGTGAGTGAAAAGCAATGGTCGTAAGTGGTGTATGCAAGGGGGTGCGCCTTGTACGTATTTTGTGCGTTATTGTGTGTTTCCTATTGGAAACCTTGTTTCAGATCAATAAATCAAAAAATCAACAGGCGCATGATGACCACCAAGTTGGACACAGCCTGCTCTCTATCCCTAGAGCCTCAGGTGGTTAGCGCCTGTTATACAAGGGCCGGGTGGTTCATTGTTCTGCCTGATAAAGAGTGACTGTATCCGCGGCAAGTTCATACCTGTAACTGTCCCTGTTGTTCATTTTTGTCAATGCAGGGCAAACAATGGATAGGAAAGCCATGTCGGATATCTTAGACGTCCTGATTATCGGCGGTGGAGCCGGTGGATTATCAGCCGGGGTTTACTGCGCCCGGGGCAAGATGAATACCCTGTTGCTGGAAAGCAGCGCCAGAACCGGCGGCCAGTGTGCCAAAACATCGGAGCTGGAAAACTACCCGGGCACTGTCGAGTCTACCGGACCGGCGCTGATGGATAAGTTCCGGGAGCACTGTGAAAAATTCGGTGTCCAGTTTGAGCGTGGCACCGTTACAGGCCTGACCATGACCGGTGACGGTTTCACTAAAGAAGTCACCACCCAGGACGGCACCCGCTATCTGGCCAAGTCCGTCATTGTTGCCACCGGGGCGAACCCCAGAATCCTCGGCATCAAGGGAGAGCGGGAGTTTACCGCAAAAGGCGTTTCCTACTGCGCGACCTGCGACGCAGAATTTTATGAAGACCTCGACATCATCGTCGTCGGCAGTGGCAACACCGCTGTAGAAGAGTCTGTATTCCTCACCAAGTTTGTTAACAGCGTTCGCATGGTTGTTCTGCACGACGAAGGCACTATGGATGCCGATCGTACTGCCCAGGAGCAAGCCTACGCCAACGACAAGATCAGTTATATCTGGAACTCCACCGTGGAAGAGATCTGCGGGGATGATCTGGTCAACAGCGTCCGCATCAAAAACCTGAAAACCGGTGAGATTACCGAGCACGACTGTGACGGTGTCTTCATGTTTGTGGGTACCGTGCCCAACACCCAGTTCCTGGAAGGGGTGGTTGAGCTGAACAGGGGTTATGTGACGGTGGATGACAAGATGGCCACCAGCATGCCCGGGGTCTTCAGTGCCGGTGATGTTAACGACAAATGGCTGCGCCAGGTTGTAACTGCTGCCGGTGATGGAGCCGTGGCGGCTGTAGCGGCTGAACGCTATATCGCTGAAGAAGAGCACTGGAGCCAGTCGGTTCTGGAAGCGGAAGGGGATCGCCTGGTGATGTTCTGGAACCCTCTGGACAAGTCCAGCCTGGAACTCATGAAGGAACTGGAAACCCTGGCTGCGGAGAAAGCCGCAAAGCTGGTGACCATTGATACCTACAAGAGCCGGAATATTGCCGACCGCTATGAAGTCAGCGAGATTCCTACGGTGATCCGGTTCCGTGACGGGGAACCCCACAAGCGGCTGAATGTTCCGGCACCCAGTGAACTGGCTTCACTGTTTTGAGGGGAACGCCTTTCAAGGGCAAACGGCTTTAGGAGAAAACATCATGATCGAACTGGGTAAAGAGAATTTTGACGCAGAAATCAAGGACCATAAAGGCATTGCCATGGTGGATTTCTGGGGTGAAAGCTGCGGACGCTGCATGGAACTGATGCCTGATGTCATCAAGTTATCTGAGCAGTATGAAGGCAACATGAAATTCGCCAAACTGAATATCAAAGGCAATCGTCGTGTGGCTATGGGCCAGGGCGTGATGGGGCTGCCCTCCATTGTCTTTTATAAGGACGGCGAAAAAGTTGAGCATCTTTCTGGTGAAGAGTTGGATGTTGATCAGATTGAAGCGGCTATCAAGCAGTATATTTAAACAGAACAGATAAAGCTGCCGGTTGTTTTTAATACAGATATTGTTAATAACACCACAGCAAATGAAAGAATTCATCGGTTTTCCGATTGAATAGCGCGAAAGCGCAGAGGGGGTTTTGCAGGGTTTCGTCAGAAACCGGTCAAAACCAAAAGTCCAAATCGCTTATTACGATTTAGAGAGTCTTAGCCATGCTAGAAGGCAAGAAAGTCGTAATACTCGGTGATCGAGACGGTGTACCTGGTCCGGCCATTGAAGAATGTGTCAAGACCGCCGGTGCGGAAATCGTCTTCAGCACTACCGAGTGTTTCGTCTGAACCAGCGCAGGCGCAATGGATCTTGAAAATCAGAAGCGGGTCAAGGAATTAACCGATAAGCACGGTGCCGAGAACGTTGTTGTTGTTCTTGGTGGTGCAGAAGCTGAGGCCTCAGGCCTGGCTGCTGAAACCGTGACTAACGGCGACCCGACTTTTGCAGGACCATTGGCCGGAGTCCAGTTGGGACTTCGTGTACACCATATTGTAGACCCAGAGATCAAGGAAGAAGTGAACGCTGACGTCTATGAAGAGCAGGTAGGAATGATGGAAATGGTCATGCCGGTGGATGAAATCATCGGTGAGGTCAAGGAGTACCGCGAGAAGTTCTGTAAGTTTCTCGCTTGATCATTAACCCGGAGTTGCGTTGATTGAATGTCCGGGTTCTGGTTTTCAGGCTGAAAACCGGCCATAGATACAATCAACGCAATAACGGGATGAACCAATATCGATTTTGGGTGGTTTTAATACTGGGTAGCCTTTGTACTGGTAATCGTTCAGGCAATCCGCTGTTAAAACTCTGTTCATTATCCTGTCGGGAATTAACTTCCCCAGCGGCTGGCCATATGGAGTTACTGCCGTGGACTACCCCGTTATTAAAGGGGCGAGCTATATCCTTGCCCATACGCCTGATTTTATTCCTTTCGGGTCCACTCAGGTTTTAGCCCGGAAGCAGAATGACGAATCCTATCTGTCCGGACTGAAGCAGCGCATCCGTCCATTTTCCGATGTTCTGGCCTACCCTGCCAATCAGTGTTACATCGGTAATATTACTCCGGCAGCCCTGGAACAGATTCCTTCCCCCTGGTATGAGAACCCGGTAAAAGCCGAGCGCTTTGGCCACCATGGTGAAATCATGCCCCAGGACGAATTCTTCGCCCTGCTGAAATACTCCGATGCTTTTGACCTGGTGAAGCTGACCCCGGAATTTGTTGAGCAGGTAAATCCCCGTCTAAGCGAACACCCTCTGTTAAAAGACATCCAGCTGAAGGCGGAAGACTGCCTGCCAGCGACCGATATCCATGCGCTGCTGGAGGCTCATACCGCAGAACCATTAACCATGAACGGTGAGCTGGTGGGATGCGTCAAGCAGGCCCACGATGAGGATGAAAACCTCAGTGCCCATATCATTCTGGAAAACCTCAGCGTAAAAGCCTCAGGCATCCTGGCGGCTCTGCATCTGAAGAAGCAGGGGCTGGATCTGGCCAAGGTGGATTACATCATTGAGTGTTCTGAAGAGGCCTGCGGTGATATCAACCAGCGCGGCGGTGGTAACTTTGCCAAGGCCATTGGTGAACTGTCCGGATGTGAACAGGCCACTGGCAGCGACCTGCGTGGTTTCTGTGCAGCGCCTGCCCATGCCCTGCTTCATGCAGCGGCCCTGGTCAAAGGCGGATTGTTTAAAAATGTCATGGTCGTTGCTGGCGGCGCCGTTGCCAAACTAGCCATGAATGGCCGGGACCATGTGAAGAAAGAGCTGCCGGTTCTGGAAGACGCCCTGGCCGGGTTTGCGGTGCTGGTCAGTGAAAACGACGGTGTTAGTCCGATTATCAATACCGACATTGTCGGACGCCATACCATTGCCACCGGTTCTTCTCCACAGGCGGTCATGACCAGCCTGATTTCGGCTCCTCTCAAGCGTGCCGGACGGACCATCCCCGACGTGGACAAGTTCTCCACAGAGATGCAGAACGCAGAAATCACCAAGCCTGCGGGCGCCGGTAATGTGCCGGAAGCCAACTACAAAATGATCGCGGCGCTGGCGGTAAAAGAAGGTCAGCTGGAACGCAGTGAGCTGATGAATTTCGTCAAGGAACACGGCATGCCAGGTTACGCCCTGACCCAGGGCCATATTCCTTCCGGTGTGCCTTTCCTGGGTCATGGTTGTGACGGGATTCGTGCTGGTGATATCAACAACTTCATGATCGTCGGCAAGGGCAGTCTCTTCCTGGGCCGTATGACCAATCAGTTTGACGGCATCAGTACCCTGATTGAAAAGAACCCCGGCATTCAGGAAGCGGCCTCCGGCTTTGACCAGGATGAAGCCCGCCAGCTGGTGGCGGAAGCCATGAAAGCAGTGGCCGAGCGTCTGATGGCTAAGGGCGAGCAGGAGTAAGGATCATGGCCTCTTCTAATAACGGGCTTAATGAAGCATTAGCCGGTGCATTCACCGACATGGCCGACGGGCTGGTCAGTGGTCAGTTTGGTCGCAAGCTGCGTATCGGCCTGACCCTGACAGGCAGTGAGCATGGAGAGCAGGAGCTGGTTCGTGCCGCAGAAATGGCTGCCCGTCAGTACGGTGATATTGAGCCGGTACTGATTGGGGATCTGCCGGAAGCACCCTTTGAGTTGCACCCGGCGAGCGGGCTGCATGAGTGTCACCAGGTAATGGAGACATTGCTGGATGAAGGGAAGATCGATGGCTGTGTCACCCTTCATTACGGTTTCCCTCTGGGGGTCAGCACCGTGGGCAAAGTCATCACTCCGGCTTCCGGAAAAGAGATGATCATTGCCACCACCACCGGCACCAGTGATACCCAGCGCAATGCCGCCATGGTGAAAAACACGATTGCGGGCATCGCGCTGGCCAAGGCGTCCGGTATCAAAAAGCCCACCGTCGGAATTCTCAATATTGATGGCGCAGCGGTGGTGGAAAGAGCCCTGCGCAAGCTGATGGACAACGGTTACGAGCTGAGCTTCACCGAGTCAGCCCGGGCGGACGGTGGTGCCCTGATGAGAGGTAATGACCTGCTTCAGGGTATTCCCGATGTGATGGTCACGGACAGCCTGACCGGCAACCTGATGATGAAGGTTTTCTCAGCCTATACCACCGGTGGCAGCTACGAAGCCCAGGGCTTTGGCTATGGACCGGGCATTGGTGAAGAGGCCAGGAGACTGGTGGGAATTATCTCCCGTGCCTCCGGTGCTCCAGTGATTGCCGGGGCCATGAGGTTGATGGCGGACTCTGCAGCCGGTGATCTGATCGACGTTTATGGTCGTGAACTGAAGCAGGCCCGTGAAGCCGGGCTGAATGAGATCCTTCAGGAGCTGGCTCCCAAAGCGGCTGCCAGTGAAGCGACGGAAACCGTGGCCGCGCCCCCGGAAAAAATCACCGACAGTGACATTGGCGGCATCGATATTCTGGATATCGAGTCGGCCAGGGACGCACTGTGGCGGCAGAAGGTGTTTGCACGCACCGGAATGGGGTGCACAGGCCCCATCGTCATGGTGGCCAGTGAAGACCTGGAACAGGCCAGGGACATTCTTAAGATAGAAGACTTTATCGCTTGATCAAAGGGCATTTTTCAGGCTCAGGAGACGTTAATGAAACTTGAGATTGGCAACATCCATGTGAAGGAGCTGGCGTTCGGTGACGAAACCACTCTTTCCGGCGGTCGGGTGCAGATCGACCGCGAGGCGCTTATGGGATTTATCCGTGAGCTGGATCACCGTATTACCGAAGTGAAGCTGGACATCGCCCTTCCCGGCGACAAAACCCGGATCATGCCGGTAAAAGATGTCATTGAGCCCCGGGTGAAAGCCCAGGGTGCCGGCAGCATGTTCCCCGGCCGTAACCCTGGTGAAGAAGCCATGGTGGGTGAAGGTCGTACCCATGTGCTGAAGGGAATGGCGGTGGTCACCACCGGTAAGGTGGTTGGCTTCCAGGAAGGCATCATCGATATGAGTGGTCCCGGTGCGGAGTACACACCCTTTTCTAAAACCATGAACCTGGTGATTACCTGTGAAGTAGACGACACATGCAATCAGTATGACCATGAGGCTGTGCTGCGCCGGGTGGGCATTGAAACCGCTAACCGGATCGGTCAGCTGGCGAAAGATGTGACCACCGACGATGGCCGCATTTATGAGACGAAGCCGCTGCTGGAGCAGGCTGCCCAGTATCCGGGCCTGCCAAAGGTGGGTTATATCTACATGCTGCAGAGCCAGGGCCTGCTGCACGACACTTATGTGTACGGTGTCGACGTCAAGAATATCCTGCCTACTCTGATGTACCCCACTGAGGTGATGGACGGGGCAGTGATGAGCGGTAACTGTGTTTCCGCCTGTGACAAGAACCCCAGCATTGTGCACCAGAACAGCCCGGTGATTCATGAGCTGTATGAGCATCATGGCACCAAATACAACTTTATGGGCGTGATCGTTACCAATGAGAACGTCACCCTGGCGGACAAAGAGCGTTCCTCCAACTACGTAGCCAAGCTGGCCGTACAGATGGGGCTGGATGCGGTCATCGTCAGTGAAGAAGGCTTCGGTAACCCGGATGCTGACCTGGTGATGAACTGTAACAAGCTTGAGGCTGCCGGGATCAAGACCGTGCTGCTGACCGATGAGTACGCCGGCCAGCAGGGTGAAAGTCAGTCCCTGGCGGATTCTACCCCCAAGGGTGACGCAGTGGTGACCAACGGTAATGCCAATCAGGTAGTGACTCTGCCAGCCATGGACAAGGTGATCGGCCATGATGTCTATGCCGACATGATTGCCGGTGGTACTGCTGGCAGCCTGGCCAAAGACGGTTCCATTACCACGGAAATTCAGGCCATTACCGGCGCCACCAATGAGCTGGGTTATCACAACCTGACGGCCATGGCGGGCTGATAGACCGGTTAATTAACGGGAACGCTTTAAGGAATCAACGAGAGAACCAATCATGACCATCAGGATTGTTCATTACATTAACCAGTTCTTTGGACAGAAGGGCGGCGAAGAAGCTGCCAACCTGCCCATCGAACTGGTGGACGGCCCCGTAGGGCCCGGTGGTGCCATTGCCGGTGCGCTCGCTGGCAAGGCTGAGATCGTCAACACCATTATCTGTGGCGACTCTTACTTCAACGAGAATGAAGGCGTTGCCTGCATGGGCATCCGCGAAATTCTTCAGGAAATCAAGCCAGACCTGCTGGTGGCTGGCCCGGCCTTTAACGCCGGCCGTTACGGCATGGCCTGTGGCAAGGTGGGTGAAGTGGCCCAGGAACTGGGTATCACTACCATTACCGGCATGTATCCGGAAAACCCCGGCTATGAACTGTACCGGAACTTCTCCTACATGGTTGAGACCAGCAACAGTGCGGCGGGTATGCGTAAAGCCATTCCTTCCATGGTGCAGCTGATCACTTCCTACATTGAGAAAGAAGGGAAACTGGGCAGCCCGGAAGAAGAGGGCTACATGCCTCGGGGTCTGCGGGTGAACTTCTTTGCGGAAGAACGGGGCGCCAAGCGTGCTGTGGATATGCTGGTGGCCAAGCTGGAAGGCGAGGCGTTCAAGACCGAGTATCCCATGCCGGTGTTTGACCGTGTGCCTCCTCAGCCTGCAGTTAAGGATTTGAGCACTGCCACCATTGCCCTGGTGACTTCCGGTGGTGTTGTGCCCAAGACCAATCCGGATCACATCGAGTCTTCCAGTGCTTCCAAGTACGGTGAGTACAGCCTTGAAGGTCTGGACTGCCTGTGCGAAGCCAGCCATGAGACCGCCCACGGTGGTTATGACCCGGTAGCCTGTAATCAGGATCCAAACCGGGTACTGCCCGTGGATGTGCTCCGGGAGCTGGAGAAAGAAGGTAAAATCGGCAAGCTTCATAATAAGTTCTATGCCACTGTGGGTAATGGTACCTCCGTTGCCAACTCCAAGGCATACGGTGCTGAAATCGCCATGCACCTGAAGAATGCCGGGGTATCCGCCGCCATTCTTACCTCCACCTGAGGAACCTGTACGCGTTGCGGTGCAACGCTCGTCAAGGAAATCGAAAAGGTGATGCCTGTCGTACATATTGCCACTGTGGTGCCTATCTCCATGACTGTTGGAGCCAACCGGATCGTTCCGGCTGTTGCGATTCCCCATCCTCTGGGTAACCCCAAAATGGATCGGGCTGAAGAGAAGCAGCTGAGAAGAGGTCTGGTGGAAAAAGCCCTGGCGGCATTGACCACGGAAGTGGACGACCAGACGGTGTTCTAGGCTGGAGTCAGACTGTTTTTCAAGCAATAAACGCCCATTTTACGATGGGCGTTTTTTTTGTAACTCATCTTATGAAAAGGGGCTGATTATTTCGCTATGTTGGCCAGGCTGCCAGCTCAGTACATGCTCTATAAATGCGGATAAACGGGCTGCCCGGCGAGTGCGGTCCCGGTACATTAACCAAACTTTATTCTGATCACCGCGCCATTCCGGAAGCACCTGTTTTAACCCCTGGTTCGGGTCCGAATGAAATTGCGCGTAGTAGCTGGGGATCATTGTGATACCAAGTCCCTCTGCTGCGGCGCTTTGTGCGGTCAATATATCATTGGTGTGGAGAGCCGGGCAGGGTTCAACTTGAAAGCATTCATTGTTGACCTCATTGACCAACCCCCACTGCTTTCTGGGTGCTACGGTAATCAACCTGTGATCTGCCAGTTGGCCGGGATGATCAATAGGTGGGTGTCGATGGAGATAGTGTGGCGAGGCGACTAACACAAACTTGATCTGCCACAGTGAGCGGGCAATCCATTGACTGCTCCCCAGATCCCCCACCCGGAATGCAATGTCATACTGTTTTGCAGAAAGGTCTTCCAGTGTGTTGCTCAATGCCAGCTCAAGGTTTATATCCGGATAACATTTACTGAAATCAAAGAGACATTGCTTCAGCCATAACTGTGTCATATTGGTTGGGGCCGTTATTTTTATACTTCCACATAACCCCTGCTGCTCAGACCGGAGCTGTGTCTGCACATTTTCCAGGCTGGCAATGATCGGGAGGCATGCAGAAAAGTAATTTTCCCCAAGTTTGGTCAAGGCATATTTGTGCGCACTTCGTTCTAACAGTCGACCATTGATGCAGTTTTCCAGATTTTTTATCCGGCGGCTCAATGTTGCCAGTGGGACATCAAGTGCGTCTGAGGCCTGAGTCAGGCTACTGTACCTGGCGGCTTTAACAAAAAGCTTAAGATCATCCAGCGAGTAATCTTCCATTTTTGGAATTTAACCTTTCATTTAGGTGCTTAAATGCTAAATATGGAAAGCGTAGCATACGACAAAAGTAGTGTGGTTGTAGGATGCACCTGTGAAAAATACCCGTATGTTCGTTTGGCTGTCTGTTATTTTCTCTGTTTTCACATGGGGAAGTAACTTCAATATTATGGCGTTTTTATCCATCTCACCCATGACCGGCTCTGCGGTCAGATTTGGAGTCGCCGCTGTGATTCTATTGGTGATGCGTGGGTATCGAAGGAAGGCTGAGTCCTGCTTGTCAATGAGGCAAAAGTGTCAGTTACTGCTTTTGGGGCTAATCGGGATTTTTGGTCAGAATCTTGCGCTTTTTATCGGAATGAAATCGACATCGGCTTTTAATGGCGCTTTGATCGTATGCACATCGCCTGTTGCTGCAATGATCTTCTCATCCCTGCTGTTGGGCACAAAAATCAACTCAGGCCAGATTGCAGGGGTATTACTGAGCCTGGCGGGTGTATCTCTGGTGATAACGAATGGTGATTGGCAAGGCGTTCAGTTCGCATCAGGGGATATTTATATCTTTCTGGGTATGCTGTGTGGGGCGTTATTTACCATCTTGTCGAAGAAGTGGGCTTCAGATATTCCGGTTACCCAGACGTCTCGCTGGTCGATTGTTTCAGGTAGTCTATTGCTGATTTTGCTGGCTGCTGTTTATGAGCAGCCTCTTGAGCAGTTAGCAACACAATCGTCCATTGATTTATTGCTGCTTCTGTATATGGGGCTTTTTTCCACGGTCATCGCCTACCGGTATTGGATGATTGGAGCCGTTACACTGGGCCCAGCGAATATAATGGCCTGTTTTAACCTGATGCCTGTTTTTACACTGTTGATCAGTTTGTGCCTGGGATACCTCCCGTCTTTGCTGCAGCTGTCAGGTGTCGTTCTTGTCAGTCTTGGGGTCTTTTTAAGCTGCAAGTTGATTGCTGTGCCCGGGAAGGAGCAAAGAGAGAAAGCGCTTAGAGAAGAAAAACTGGCCTGAATCCATCAATAAACGGCTACATGTGCTTTAAGAGCTGACATGTACAACGTTGGGGCCGTATTACGGGGGGGGGGCTCTGGTTTGTTGCGCTTCGCTGTGCTCAGCAGCAACCTACGGGGGTGCAGAAGTATACCCCAGTTTGTCATTCTGCGTAGGTTGCTGCTGAACGAAGTGAAGCGCAACATAAAAGGGCGCTGATAATATCAGAACTCTCCCAGGGTCCTGATGAGAATTTCCAGAGCAGATACCACCTGCTTCATCTCTTCAGAACTCATACTGCTTAATTTTCGCAAATGATTCCGGGCGATCACCGGGCATATACGGTCCGCCTCACGAACCCCTGACGGGGTCAGTTTGATCATCACCGAACGCTTATCCGTGGGGTTGGGCCTTCGTTCAATGAACCCCATCTCATCCAGTTTCTTCAGCGTTTTGTTCATTCCCCCTGACGTCTGACCCAGGATCTCCCCCAGTTGTGCCGGCGTCATCTGGTCTTCATCGGGCACGATGCTGAGCATGGTAATGATGGCAACCGTTGAATGGGTGTGGCCCAGAGATTTGAAAGACCGGCTGTGAAATTGCTCCAGCAGTACCGACAGGGTATGGGCCAGAGTAAACACCGGGATGGCTTTCGGGTCACAGTCCGGGAACCGGCTCTTGTAAAGGCCTTCAATGCGCTGGGCAAAATGGCTGGCTGAGGACGTGCTTTTCTGGAAGTCCTTCATAGGAGAGATCCTGGTAACTCTGGCAGGCTTTTTATTGACAGGGAGCTTATCAAAGAGTAAAAACTTACTCAAAAAAAAGCTTTCCAGAAAGCTTTCTAGAGGCCTTTGCAAAGGTGTTTTCAAAGTAGCCTGATGTTGGCCTTACTGTAAAAGAAGTCAAGCAAGCCAGCGTCAATGCCGCTTCTTAAACGCCAACTGTCTAATAAGAAAAAGAAAAAAGGAGAAAACGGTGTCTTCCAATGAAGATATAGCTGTCTGGAATGAGCAGGAACAGCTTCAGGTTCGTGTTGACATTGCTGAGGTGAAAGCTCGGTATTGTCGTTTTCTGGACTGTCGTCAGTGGGATCAATTTGCCCGTGTTTTTACCTCCGATGGCTGCCTGCAGTTTGGCCCCAGTCTGGAAGACGGGGCGGTGACCGGCCGGGAAAATATTGCCCGGTTGCTGCAAACGCAATTGAAAGACGCTGTAACAACCCACAGGGTTCATCCGGCGGAATTTCGCTTTCAGGATAATGGCGAAGTGATGGCGCTTTGGGCCATGGATGACCGGGTCGCAAATCCGGGCTATGTCCTGGAAGGGGCGGGTTACTACGAAGAGCGCTACCAGAAAATCAATGGTCAGTGGTTTATTCGGCATATGCGGCTTCATCGGACGCGGGTTGATATCACGCCTGCAGCCTGGTTTCGCCCCAGTGGGCTGGTCATGCGACTGGTTCTGCTTTTACAGAAGACAGGTGTCTTAAAGCGGCTGGCGCCTTCAGCCAGTAAAACACTGTCTCAAGCCATGGCTACCGGCATCAGGGAAGGGTTGTTTGCATGAGTACACGTCGTATCCTCCTGACCGGTGCCGCAGGCAAGGTGGCAAGGTATGTGGCTCCCAGGCTGGCTGATCAGGGTGCCATGGTATTTGCCACAGACCTGAAGGAAGCGCCTGCCAGCTTCCGTGGCCATAAAAATATTCATTACTTCCAGTCGGACCTGACCGATCGCCAGGCGGTTGAAGCCATTGTCGAGCAGGCAAAACCCCATGTGGTTCTGCACACCGCGGCCATTGTTGCGCCGATTTCCTATGCCAACACTGAGCTGGCCTGCAAAGTGAATGTGGATGCCACCCGGTATTTGCTGGAAGCCATTCAGGAAAAAGGGCTTGAGAGTCACTTTGTGTTTTGTTCCAGCTATACCGTTCATGGGCCCTGTGCGCCAGGGGGTGAACGCTGGAGCAGTAATACCCCTTTAAACCCTGGGGATGATTACGGTCATCAGAAAGTCCTCTGTGAGGGGATGGTTCAACAGCTGGCCAGAACCTGGACCATTTTGAGAATCGGTGCAGTATTTGATGCCGACGCGTTATTCCCTGCCCACCCCACCTTCAAACCCTTTGGTTTTATGGTCCCCCTGTTGCAGCGTGAGCACGGTGTCGATGTTCAGGATGTGGCCTCTGCCCTGGTCCGGGCCGTAGAAGTGTTACCGGATAACCGGATATTGATGATCGGAGGGGATGACAGTTGGTGCAAAGTGGCAGAGGACATACGCCGGGATTTTCTGGGGGCGGCGGGTTTTCCCGTGGAGACCAAAGCTTACCGGCCCTCCAGTGCAGTGACAAACGACCAGGGGTGGTATTACGAAAACTGGATGGATACCCGGGAGGCCCAGATGCTGCTGGGTTTTCAGAATCACAGCTATGAAGACTTTGTTGGCCGAATCCGGAAAAAACTCCGGTTGCTGCGGTGGATCAGCCCGGTATTAAGAGCACTGAACCTGGTTCGCCCAGCCAAAGACTCTCCGTACCTGGGGACTCCTTCCGTCAGGCCCGGGGAAACGCTGTGGGAAGATATCAAGACTGTTTTTGGTCTTACCGATGATGCGTTGAACCCCAATAAACGTTAAAACACAGGGCGTGGATAGGATATGAGAATAATAAAAAGCCTGGCTGGATATATAACCGTGGCATTGGTGTTTACCGGTGTTGGGGTTCTACTTAATAAGACCGATCTGGGGGAGCAGGTTCGCCGGCAAGCTGTCCAGGTCAAACAACAGGCACTGACGACAGTGGCTGATAAGGTGAGCAGTGATACTCTCGAGCGGGTGCTGATCGAAAACCCGGAATTAATCAAAAGGGTCATGCAGGGGGGGAGCTTTGGCGGCAGTTTTTCGAAAAACATTGGTCAGCATATCTTCGGAAAAGACTTCCAGCCGGCTATTGACGATGCTCTGGAGTTAACCTCCCTTTCGAAGGTGGGGGAGCGTATGTGGATCATCCATCTGCCCATTGTTAACTCGATTCTTCTGGAAACTGACGAGGGGCTGGTGGTGATTGATACTGGTATGGCGCCGGCTGGTCCCGCCCTGGTCAAAGCCATTCGCAGTGTCAGCGATCAACCGATCCATACCATTATTCTGACTCACGGTCATGCGGATCATGCCTATGGCACTGATGCATTGATTGAAGACAGTCCCAATGCGCAGATTATTGCCCATGAGAACATTATTCCCCGGTTTGAGCGGTACATAAAACTGCGGGGGTCGCTGGCCAACTATATGAGCCAGCCGGTGGAGGAGTTGCCTGCCAGAAAGGAAGATCTGGTCTGGCCAACCCGTACTTTCCGTGACCGGCTGGAACTGATGATTGGTGGAGAGCGCTTTGTGCTCCAGCATCGGAAAGGTGAGACGGACGACCACCTCTATGTCTGGCTTCCGGGAAGAAAAGCCATCGCTGTGGGGGATTTTTATCAGGGCTTTCTGCCCAACGTGGGTAATGGCAAGCGATCCCAGCGGTTTGTGGAAGAGTGGGCTCAAACCATGCGGGAAATGGCCGCTCTGGAGCCTGAATTTCTGTTGCCTTCCCATGGCAAGGGATTGATATCCAAAGCGACCATTCAGGAAAATTTTATTGTTCTGGCCAGAGCGCTGGAATCCATTGCTGATCAGACCTTTGCCGGATTGAACAAGGGGCTGCGTAAGGATCTGGTGGTTGACCGCGTGGAACTGCCGAAAGCGTTGGCAGATCACCCTTCCCTTGAGGTGAAATATGTGAGCGCCAAGGATATTTCCAGAATGCTGGTGAAGCAATACACCGGCTGGTGGGATGATATTCCTTCCCATTGGGCTCCAGCGCCCTGGGCCGTCCGTGGTGCGGAGATAGTCCAGCTGGCTGGAGGTATTGAGCCTCTGGTTCAGCGGGCGCGGGAATTAATCCAGAGTGACATTGTTATGGCCAGCCACCTGGCGGACTGGGCCTGGATGGCCGATGCGGATCATCCTGAGGTCCAGCAGCTGACAATTGATGTTTATAAGGCCCGGGTTTCCGATCCGGCAACCAATAATCCGGAGATGCTGGCCTATATCGATCAAATGGTTCGAGCCAGACAGAAGCAACTGACTGCAGAGCAGTTCTGACAGCGGAAGGATGGTGCGAGAAATGTTTACAGAACCCGTGTTCCCTGTATTGAGGGTATTTATCCAGATAGGCATGGCTGCTCATGGCTAGGAGTCTGTCGGACATACGACAATTCCGGCCTAAAATCCAGAAAGAACGGCCAAATTTTCCGATGAATTCGATTAAATAGGTCAGCTATTTATGCCCTATGGGTATTCGCACGAATCCATCGAAAAATTTGACTCGTTCTACTGAATTTTATGCTCGGAAGCATAAGTCTGACAGGCTCCTAGAGTTGCTTTCCTGATTTTCTGATCTATATCTGTCACTGGTATCAGCGATCACAGTGAGATTGGAAATGAAGGGTTCCATGATGTCGGCCTGCCTTCTGGCCAGTGGTTTTTTGTCTTCGATGGCCGGGGCTGCCCCTAAACCAGTCGAGGCTCCATTGACGGTCCAGTTTGCCCAGGAGGAACGGGCAGAGACCCACTGTCTTGAACACAGCACTTCAGTGGATGACAGCAGGGAGGAGCGCTCTCTTTTCTGTTTTACGGAAGAGTTTGAAGGGCATGTAGCGATTGCGGGAATGCCGGGTAGCCAGGGGCAAACGGTTTGTGTCGATGTCCATGAGGAAGAGAGTGGAGGTGATCATCAACAGGCCACGGAGTTTTTCAGAATCAAAGGACCTGTTAACACTCAGGGAGAGTTTGTTATGAAACAAGCAGGGGTGGAGGCTGTGGCTGGTGAGGCCTTTACCCTTGAAACGGCTGATTTTCTGCAAAAGCTTCCTGTTTGTGAAGCCTCAGAAAGCCGGGAAAAAGAAAGAGTGTTGCTGGATAGAATAAAGCAGGCCAGCAGTGGCAGGAGTATTAAGATGGATATTTCCGAACAGGGGAATTTGATTCGAATTTTAAGTCATAGAACAAATGGTAATATTTATCAGTTGTATGTATTTCAGACGCCAGAAAAGAAGGAAAGGTCTCCAGAGGTTAGGTGGTATCCAGCGACCAGTATTTGTGGCTGGGCTGGAAACAGCCATCAGACGGGGGATGCCTCGGTTTGTATAGATGGAGCAAAGCATGCAAAAGTGAGTTTTGTATCCACAGATACTAAGGGCAATTGTGCGTATAGCTCTTCATTTAATATGGGAAACTGTGATAGCGGTATAAATACCCTCTGGTTTCAAGAGGGTACAATAGCGCACCAGGATAGCGCATTAGGGGATTGATCATTATTGATGAATACCTTGTAATCTTGCGAATTTAGTTGTAGTGGCTTTTCTGAAGTGTTCTTCCAGGGTTGTCGTCTTTTACGTCTTGACCCTGAACGCTTTAAGTATTTCTTCTTCAGAATTACCAGTGCTCACTGGGGAGGAAGGTAACACTGGCGCTCCTTGCTTGGAGTACGTTGGAATGATGAATACTCCAGGCAGTGAGCCAGCAGGCTTGTGCTTTACGGATCATTTTGATGGGATAGTCGTCTATGACTGGACGTTGCCCCAGGGAAAAAAAGGCAGTGTATTTTGTCTTGGTCGTAAGTCTGAGCTTTCAGGGCAGGAAATAAGTAGCCAATTTGTCTGGATTAAAGGCAAAGATGAGCAAGTTATCCATCGGCTTAACACTCATTTTGTAAATTTGAGCAGTTATTATCTTTCAAGTGCAGAGATAATGAGTGCTTTTGAAATTTGTCCATTGCCTGAAAATAAAGGAAAGAAGGCCAGGGTTTTCAAACGATTTCTTGAACGTGCGGTTTCCGGTCTGGTTGAAAGAATAAAAACTCCGAACCGGTTTTTACATTTGCACTATGATGATGTTTCTGGTGTGTTGGTCATTGGTGCCGATGATGTAAATGGTTGCCATTCCGTTCATGCCCTTGGACCTGTGAAAACGACGGCTCCGTGGTCGAAGTTTTTGAATAGCCCTGGGCATTGTTTATGGGCGGGGGGAAGTTATTACATTCGTCAACCCATTGATTATTGCTTTTTTATGGCGGAACAAAATGGATTGAGAACTGTTTCAAGTGATGATTCAGGTCATTGTTTTTATGGAAGGATTCAGAGTGAGTGCCCTTTGGCTCTGTATTTGACTCAGCCTATCTTATCTTTATGGAGCAGGAGAGATGAATTGTGATATGGATTGATACGCAGTATCACCTGGTTTTATTCTCATGAAAATTTGATGGCAAATATTGCAGCTTAAAAAAAACAGGCCCGGAGTCAGTATCTTTTAAATTTATATCGATGCGTTGACAATAATCATATTTTTAAATCTTAAATCACTTACCCTTAGCTCATGATTATTAACAAGACACAATTTTAAAACACAGCGTCATGGGGGAGTGAATCATGGATACACTGCTGTCCACCGTCACATGGGTGAATAACCTGCTTTGGGGGAATTTGCTGATCTTTCTGCTGGCGGGTACCGGCATTTACTTTACGGTTCGATTGCGATTTGTCCAGGTGCGCCGGTTTCGGGAGTCGATCCGCCTGGCTTTGGGGGGAAAGCGCGGTGGTAAGGCCGATGGCTCTGGCATGAGCTCTTTTCAGTCCCTGTCTACCGCCATTGCAGCCCAGGTGGGCACGGGAAACCTGGCCGGGGCGGCAACGGCCATTGCCGCCGGTGGCCCAGGCGCTATTTTCTGGATGTGGATTACGGCATTCTTTGGCATGGGTACTATCTTTGCCGAGGCGGTGCTGGCCCAGGAATACAAAGAAGACATCAATGGCCAGGTTCGGGGCGGTCCGGCTTTTTATCTGAGCAAAGGGGTAGGCAGCAAAGCACTGGCCGCTTTTTTTGCGGTCAGCATTATTATTGCACTGGGCTTCATCGGCAACATGGTGCAGGCCAACTCCATCGGCCATGCCTTTGACAATGCCTTTGGTACCAATCCGCTGGTGATCGGTATTGTTCTGGCCTGCCTTGCCGGTCTGATATTCCGGGGTGGCGTTCGCAGTATTGCCGCTTTTACCAGCCGTGTTGTGCCCATTATGGCGCTGCTTTATATCGCAGGAAGCCTGTGGATTCTGGTAACGAACTTTTCGGCCATTGGCGCCGGTTTGAAGATGATTGTGGTGGGAGCCTTTGATCCCATGGCGGCTACCGGTGGGGTTCTGGGTGCCACCATCAAGGAAGCGGTTCGTTATGGTGTGGCTCGAGGCCTATTTTCCAATGAGGCGGGAATGGGATCCACTCCTCATGCCCATGCGGTGGCCAAGGTAAACCACCCGGTGGAACAGGGTGCCGTTGCCATGTTCGGGGTCTTCTTTGATACCTTTATTATTCTGACCATTACGGCGCTGGTGATTTTGACGGTGCCTATTGATGGAACCGTGACAGGGATTGCCTTAACCCAGGGGGCTTTCCAGGCCAGCATGGGGTCATTTGGTAATATCTTTATTGCCATTGCCCTGCTGTTCTTTGCCTTTTCCACTATTATTGGCTGGTACTTCTTTGGGGAGGCCAATATCCGTTATCTGTTCCGCAGCGACAAGGCCGTTCGCCTGTATAGCTGGTTGGTGATGATTTGTATTATCATTGGCTGTGCACTGAAAGTGGGGCTGGTGTGGGAACTGGCGGACATGTTCAATGGCCTGATGGTATTGCCTAACCTGGTGGGACTGTTGATTCTGGCCCGTATTGTCAGCCAGCGATTGAATGAGTATGAGCAGAAAGAACAGAAGGTGGTAGAGGCGCCTGAAAAGTCTATTTCATAACGGGCTTTAAACGCTTGTCGTTCAATGCTTATAACGAAAAAAAACATGGCCAGAAAGGCAACCTTTGCTACAAGATGCGGGTTGCCTTTTTGGCTTTCAGGCTTTTGCCAGGGCGAACAGCAAAAAAGAAAACACCATACCTATGGCCATAACCAGATAGAGCCAGTTTGGTATTGATAAAGATTGCCTTTTTAGTTTGATTTCACTCTCCATCTGCTTGAAGTAATCCAGGTTCAGAGCAAGTTGCTCTTTCTGGTATTGATCCATTTCAAAAGCCACTTCATAACGACAACGAAAAAAACGTCGATGTTCATACACGCCAATCACGAACTTTTCCTTTTCTTTAGAATTATGGGTTTTCCACCAGCGAATATAACAGGAATGTTCAGGGAGAAAAGCAAAAAGCCCCAACTCAGGTCGGGGCTTTGTGAGGGTAGCCAGTCAGAAGGTCAGGCATTGGCGGCTTTGGGTTCCGCAATAACTGAGGACTCTTTTACCGGCCGTTCTTCCCGGACAAACCGTAACAACGCGGCCATGCTCAGGTAAAGAACAAAGATAAAGGGAAACGCTGCGGCCAGAGAGATGGTCTGAAGCAAAGTCAATCCATTTGCACTGCCCAGCATTAACACCAGGGCCAGGGCGGACTGCAGTACGGCCCAGGTCACCTTCATATGGGCCGGTGGTTCTGCCATGCCATTGGTGGACAGGGTGCCCAGTACATAAGTGGCGCCGTTGGCGGAAGTGATAAAGAAGGTAAACAATACCAGGATAACCAGAACCGATACGATGCTGCCCATGGGGTACTGACCCATGATCAGGAACAGGGCCGTGGACGTGGACTGCACCGCTTCCCTAATAACGCCAAGCTCGGCGTGCAGGCCCATGGTGCCGAACACTGCGAACCAGAAGAACGAGGCAATGGAAGGGGCGATCAGTACACCCAGAACAAATTCACGAATGGTTCTGCCCCGGGAAATCCGGGCCACGAAAGGCGCTACAAACGGAGTCCAGGCAATCCACCAGGCCCAGTAGAAAATGGTCCAGCTGCTGTACCAGCTCTCTTCCTGGAAGTCACCAATGGCCAGGCTGTCAGACAGCCAGTCCTGCAGGTAATGACCCAGAGTGTTGGTAAAGGTATTCAGGGTATCCACGGTAGGGCCAATGAAGAAAGCCAGCAGCACAATGGCCAGGGCGATAACAATATTGATGTTGGAGAGGTACTTGACCCCTTTCTGCATTCCGGACAGCGTCGATGCAATCACCACCAGGGTGATGCAGGAGACCAGAATGATTTTGACCATGGCGGTATTGGGCACACCGAATACATAAGACAGACCACTGTTAATCTGCTGGGCACCAAGGCCCAGAGAAGTGGCAATACCGGCGGTGGTGGCAAACAGCGCCAGAACATTAATCAGTCTGCCCCAGCCACTCCGAGAACAGTTATCCCCCATAAACGGCAGTAGCAGATTACTGATCAGCCCCGGCTTTTTCTTGCTGAACTGAATATAAGCCAGGGTCAGGCCCAGTACGCTGTATCCAGCCCAGGGTTGCAGACCCCAGTGCAGGAAGGATTTGCGCATGGCGAATTGTGCGGCTTCCACCGAACCTGGTTCAACGCTGCTGACCGGACTGAGGAAGTGGTTCAGGGGTTCTGCTACCCCCCAGAACACCAGGCCAATGCCCATACCCGCGGAGAACAGCATGGCAAACCAGGTGCCCCGGCTGTATTCAGGGGCTTCGTCACCCAGGCGGATGGTGCCAAAGCGGCTGAAGGCAATCCAGAGGCAGAACAGGACAAAGACAAACGTACTGATGTTATAGAGCCAGCCAAAGTTGCCGGTCACCTGGCCCATCAGGGTGCTGCCGACGGTGCTGAGTGTCTGCGGGGCAACAATCCCCATAACGACAATGGCCAGCACACAGGCCAGCCCGACAATAAACACGGTTTTATCGTTATCAATACCTGGCGGATTGCCAGGAGGAGCAGAGTGCCCCTGTTGATCAGTGGGCGGGTGTTTCTGGTTGAGGGAAGTTTGAGTAGTCATAGGTCCCCTCCTGTCAGGAGGTGTTGTGGTCAAAGAAATTCTTATGAAGCCCTGAAGAACCGTTATAAAAGAGGAGGGTTGCCCCTCCTCTTATGGTCGATCAACTCAGAGTTTTACTTTAAAGACCGTCTGCTCCTCTATGGGGGTAGCGAGAGCCTCCAGGGCCACTTCAACCCGGTGATATCGCATCCGGTATTGGGCTTCTTCTGTCAACTCCGGATTCCCCAGTGGGTAGGGGATGGCAAATCCGGGTACGATCCGGTTAGAGCCAGTGGTGGTAGCGACGGGGACCAGGTTGGCCAGTTGAACAACAGGCAGGCCGGTTTTTTCGATTTCCTTGACGATCGTTGCACCGCAACGAGTACAAGTGCCTCAGGTGGAGACGAGAAGAACCCCGTCCACATTGGCCTCCTGTATGGGCGGTATCATCTCCCTGGCCATTCGGGCTGCTTCTTTCTGGGTGGTGCCGGTGCCGACGGTTGAGTAGAAAAACTCGTGCAGCTTGCCGATCTTTCCTTCCTTCTCCATGGCGCGCAGGGCATCCAGGGGCACACAGACGTTCGGGTTGTTGTCTGCCATCATGGGGTCATAACCGGCGTGGATGGTTTTGAAGACGCCTGCTTCAAGCCGTTCCATCTGGCTGACGTCGTAGCGTCCCCAGCGGGTGGCAGAGGCAGACTGGATCCGGTCCGGGTTGTCCACTGGCACGATGCCGCCACTGGTGACCACGGCAATGGTGGCCTTGGAAAGACCCTTGATGGCCGGGGCTATAGCCACCCGATCCACTTTGGGAATAGGCAGTTCGGTGGTGAAAGGCTGGCCACTGAGTTTGCTGATCAGCATATCCACCGCCCGATCGGCCGCAGGCTTCAGTTCACTATCAAACAACTGGTGACGTTTGCCCTGGCCGAAATACCCCTCTTTGGCGGCGTAGGAAATGGCTTCCCCGGCCAGCAGCCGGTTGGCGTATTCCGCCATCTTGCCGGCATCGTCCCTCATGGCGGCAGCACTCTTGCCCCCCTGGAAGATGATCATCTCCTTGCGGAACATTTCAACCCCGGGGTTTTCCTCGTTCATGGAGGTCAGGGCGGGCACATTGAATTTTTCCTGGATGGCCTGGCAGATAGCACCGCAGGCTACCCCGTAACGGCCGGCACGGAATGCCGGGCCTGCCAGGAACAGGTCGAATGTCTTGCCTTCCAGGAACTCCATAATCATGGCGATCGCATCGTCCCGATGGCTGCCCATGAAGTTATCACCACAGATAATGGTGTGGGTGATCTCAATGTCTTTCAGGGCGGCCGCCAGAGCCATGGTTGAGCCCGCAGACCCTTCACGGATTTCCGGTTGATGGTCGGCCTTGTCTTCGCCGCCTATACCGGCAAAGAACTGGTTGATGTAGCAGATTGCCTTTTTCATAAATCGGTTCTCAAAAAAAACGTGACAGGATCCTAAAATTCTCTAACGGTCTTGCGGGCCCAGCCAATCACCTGGTCACCACAGAACATGGCATTGTTTTCCATGATGATGGAGCCGTCTTCGCGAACAGAGGGACCCAGCTTCTCATCGCCGTCCCAGCCTCCGGACATGCCGTCGCGGCCCAATGCTGCCAGTTCACCGATCACTTCTTTCATTGGGGGCAGATCTATCAGTTCAGAGACGTTGCCGCAGGAGACGATGGCATCGGTTTTCTCATCCATGGACACCAGGGGCTGCGAGCGACCGTCCCGGCCGGTGCACTCATTGGTGATACCAACGGTTTTCACTCCGGCATTTTCCAGGGCCACATAACAGGCGGTGAAGTCCGCGTCGGGGTTGCCATAGCCCTGTTCGGCCAGCAGAGCTCCGTCAGCACCCAGTGAACGGGCGATCTGGGCCACATAAAGAGCGGAACGCTCTTTCTGTTCCAGGGAGACATTGAGGTTGGAGGTAATGACACCCAGGAAGTTCAGGGTCTTGCCATGCTCACGATACAGGGACTGAATAGTGGGGCAGTTCTGGTAGTCATAAGTGGACCACTTGGAAGAGCAGGGCATAAAGGAGCCGCCGATCAGTGAGCCGTCCAGAACTTCATTGGGGTGCATAAAGGTGGGGATTGACTTGTTCAGATCCCAGCCATAGGCGAGGTCGTTGTAGCCTTCTTCTTCCATCTGGGTCATGGTCTGGATGACATAGACAACAGAAGGCAGTTTGTTGACGGCTTCGCCCCTCTGGGTGACCGGGGGCAGTTCGAAGCTTTCCAGTGTCTGGGGTTCATGATCATGAACGGCTTTACCCAGATATTCTGCCAGACGGTGGGCAGCCCAGCGCAGTGCGTGGTTCTTCTTCTGCTGTTCATGGCGTTCGAACGCTTCGTCGGTATCCGCCACCAGGCAGATATTCACCAGAGAGGAGAAGTAGCTGTAGTTGGCGCCTTCCCCAGTCATATCAATCAGGCCGTCGCCAAAGCTGCCCCAGTGCTGCCCCACCGCCAGGACACTGCACCCCTTCAGGGCATGAACACGACCTTCACCCACGGGGTACAGGTCTGAACCGGTGACTCCAGGGAAGTAGTGATCGTGTTTGCTGTCAATCCGGCAGCGGGGTTCAACCGCTTCCTTGACCGGAACGATCCGCTTTTCTTCTCCCGGGCGGGCAATAACGATATCCGCTTCCGTGATGTGCTCGTCTTCGCGGACAACGGCCAGGGCTTCACTTTTGTTAATGGTCAGCGTACCGTCGGCAAATGCTGTACGGTCACCAAAAGTGACATCCTGAACATGGAAATGACCTATTTCCAGTTTCATAAATGACCTCTCATCGTTTTGGTCTGTGAATCGATTAAATTCAGCCAGAAACGGTGTCAATGGCGTCAAACCTTTTTTCAGGGCAATAGTACGCCGTGCTCCTGGCAACTAAAAAAATGCGTAAGGAGTATCTGTAAGCGTTTTAAGGGTGTCGTTTAATGATTAATGGCCTATGGGGGCACCAATCCACCAGGTCAGAATATAAATAATACTTTTTGATCGGTAACGAACCGGGGAAGGACGGTATGCTTTTGATTGCAGAACAATTTTATCAAGGAGGTAACTGTGAAAGCAGTAACGGGCTATCAGGGAAGCAATAAAACAGGGGGCTTTCAATACAGCACAGGGTACAGGCACTTTGCTATGAGATGTGCAGTGAACAGGAGTATTTGAACGGGAGGTTGAACAGGTCGCTATTGGTCTGCAGAGAAGGCTTCGGCAGAAACGGCAGAGAAAGGCGACCGCCTTGGCAGGTAAACCGGCTCAGGAAAAACCACTGGGACCGCGATTAATGAAGCTCATGGTTGCTCTCATTAAGTGACTGTGATCAGAGAGTTGGAATGGTAAAGCCCTTTCAGGCTTTTTTTATTGTCTTGAATCAAAAAACGATCAGTGAATGCACGGGGCTGTAGGTTTTGAAAATGCAGCTCGCTTCGTTGCATGAAATCAGCTGCATTGTTTTTGGCAAAACTTCCCCCAGAACTCAGCTGACCAGGTTGATGGCCAGAGAGGCGGCAATGCCCCACATCACCAGGGTGACGATAGCGTCAATGGTTCTCTGGACCTTTGGCTTCGACAGCCAGGGAGAGAGCTTGGCAGCCGCAGTGGACAATGAAAAGAACCACAGGGTTGAGGCGGTAAATGTACCAAAGGCAAAGGCCAGTCTTAATTCTTCATCCATCTGGCTGCCAATGCTGCCAAGAATCACCATGGTATCCAGGTAGGCGTGGGGATTCAGCAGGGTTACCGCCAGGGCTCCCAGTAATACACCGCGTTTCCCACGCCCCAGTCTTCCGGTGTTTTTACTGCTCATATCCGACGGTGATGCTGTCTGGGAAGAGACCACCCGTTTAAATGAACCAAGGCCGTAAAAAGTCAGAAAGGCGATGCCAGCCAGGGTAATGGCCAGAAGCGCCTGGTCATTCTGGGCCAGCAATTCACCGGCCCCGAAAATACCAAGGCTGATTAACAGAACATCGCAAACCAGGCAGGAAATAGCCGCCAGCAAATGAAAATGACGACGCATGCCCTGGTTGATTAAATAGGCATTCTGGGCACCAATGGGAATAATCATTCCCAGGCCAATGCCCAGGCCTTGAATAAATGGGAGCAAGTACATCTTAAACTCAACTCTTAGCTATAAAACAGCCTCCCGATGATGCTCTTTTTGCCATTCTGTTCCGGGTGAGGCCTCTTCTTTATTAAAAAGAGACCTGGTCGCTGTTAAAGTTCAATTGTCCTGAAAGTTGAATGGGCGCACAGCGATGCTCTCCCTGCAAAGGGGGAGTGCCGTTTTGTTTTCCACTTCAGGTTCGGTTTACAAAACGCTGGTAGCCCGAATAACGGGCACGCATTTTGAGAAGGTTTTTCATCTCCGGTCACCCCCTGAGTAGGAGTGGGGAAGAAAAACTGGAATACAGTATAAATTCATTTATAATTCAGTAAATCTAATAAAATTAATAAACTATAAGTAAAACTTATTAATACAGGTTGAAGACTGATTCAGGCAGAGATTAAGGGGAAATTGTGAAGCGACTGGACTACAAATGGGTGGAAGCCCTGGCTGCGGTGGTGAGCCAGGGCAGTTTTGAGCGGGCTGCCGACAAGCTGTGTATTACCCAGTCTGCGGTATCCCAGCGCATCAAGCAGCTTGAGCAGATGCTGGCGCAGCCTCTGCTGGTTCGTACCCAGCCTCCGGGGATCACCAGTGCGGGTCAGCAACTGCTGGGGCACTACCAGAGAGTGATGCAGCTGGAACAGGACCTTCTGGACAGTGTTGGCTACCGGAACGTTCAGGCCGCCCCGGTGACCCTGGCCGTTAATGCGGACTCCGTTGCTACCTGGCTGCTGCCAGCCCTGGAGCCCCTGCTGAAGGATGAACAGATTCAACTCAGCCTGCTGGTAGACGATGAAACCCGTTCCCTGGACCGGATGCGCCGGGGGGAGGCCGCCGCTGCCATCAGCCTGAATCCTCAGCCCTTGCCAGGCTGCCAGTCTGATTATCTTGGAGATGTCCGCTATTTGTGTGTTTGCAGCCCTTCTTTTGCCCGCCGGTATTTCCCTGATGGTGTGAACCGGGAGGCCCTGTCCCGGGCCCCGACCATTGCTTATGATCCCATGGGGGACAGGCACCATGACTTCCTGCAGAAACATTTTGATCTGCCAGAGGTTGCCATCAGTCATACCGTACCTTCATCGGAGGCCTTTGTGTCCATGGCCAGGGCAGGGGTTGCTTATTGCATGATTGCCCAGTTGCAGATTCAGCAAGAGCTGGAAAAGGGGGAGCTGATTAACCTCCTGCCAGATCTTCAGGACACCCGCTCACTTTACTGGCATCACTGGGTGCTGGAAACCTCAAGGATGAAACAGCTGTCCAGGCATGTGACGGACTATGCCAGAAAGGCGCTGCCACAATCGGTCTGAATTTATACGACAGAGAAAGCGCGTTCGTTTTTTGACCTGACGCAATATTTACCAGTTTTCTCCGCTTATTTCGGCAAACCGTTATAGGCAGGCGGCTGGGTGACAGTAATAATCGATCACGTTCTTCGGAAGCAGATGGGGTCTGGTGGCCCCCTCGGTCTTCAAAACCGATGTAAGCCGAGAAGGCTTTGGCAGGTTCGATTCCTGCCTCTTCCGCCAATCTTTTCTTTTCCTTACGCCTGAGCTGCCGTGGGCCGGACATGCCGCCTTAAACCGAATCATGGCAATGGCAATCATTTCACACTGGCGGCGTTTTCACAGAACAAGCGGGGTTAACTGCCATGAGTGCAAGCCCGAAAGGAATCGTCCGCCTGCCCCAGGTTGAACAGCTGCTTCAGAAAGCTGAACTGATCCCCTATATCCAACAACTCAGTCGGCCTCTGGTCACCGATGTCGTGCGTGAAGCTCTGGCTGCCGTTCGTCGCAGTGGCCTGCTTAAAGTCAGTGACCAGTCACCGGAGCAGCACCGGGCCTCGATTCACCAGACCATTGATCAGGAAATCCGGAGCCGTTGCCAGTTCCTGTTACAGCAGCGGCATCAGCAAGTCATTAATGCCACGGGGACTGTGGTTCACACCAACCTTGGGCGTTCCCCCATTGATCCGGCTATCTGGGAGGCGGTCAGTGCGGTCAACACCGGGCAGTGCAACCTGGAAATCAAGTTGTCCGATGGTCGCCGGGGGCAGAGAAAAGGGCTGGTGAACCCTTTACTGGCCAAATTGACCGGAGCGGAAGATGCCCTGGTGGTCAACAACAATGCCTCTTCTATTTACCTGATGCTTAATGAACTGGCCCGGGGGAAAGAGGTGATTGTCTCCCGGGGTGAGCAGATCCAGATCGGTGGTGGTTTCCGGATCCCAGATATTCTGGCGCTCTCCGGTGCAAAGCTGGTGGAAGTGGGTACCACCAATATCACGACAGCGGACGATTATATTGAGGCCATCACGGAAAATACCGCCATGGTGTTGATGGTTCATTGCTCCAACTTCGCCATTCGAGGGTTTACCGAGTCCCCGGATATCCGGGCTGTGGCCCGGCAGCTGCCAGACCATGTGGTGCTGGCGGTGGATCAGGGCTCAGGGCTGACCACCGAACGGTTTGCTGCGGAAGAGACTCCGGTGGCTTCCTATATAAAAGCAGGGGCTGACCTGGTCTGCTTTTCCGGAGACAAGATTCTGGGTGGTCCCCAGGCGGGGATTGTTTGTGGTCGCCGTGACCTGGTGAAAACCCTGGAAAAAAATCCCCTTATGCGGGCTTTCCGCCCCAGTCGTATTGTTTATTCCCTGCTGGAAGAGCTGCTGGTGCGAAAGTTGAACCGGGTTCCTGAAGGTCAGGGGATTGCGGAACAGGCCGCCGGACACCTGGACGCTATTGAAGCCCGTGCCCGCAGGCTGGCCCATGAACTGGGTGACCATGTGCGTCTGGTTCAGTCCCAGATGGTGGTGGGTGGGGGAAACCTCCCCGATGAATTTTTCCCCTCCTGGTCCCTGGAGCTGAATACCGATCAACCCGCTGACCAGGTACTGGCAGAGATGAGAGGCTGGCCACTGCCGGTGATTGGAATTATCCGGAACCAGAAAGTCCAGCTGAACATGGCTTCGGTTTTACCCCGGGACGAAGACCGGCTTCTGCAGCAGCTCCAGACCTGGTTCCAGAAGCCTGACCAGGGAGAGTCCGTTCCGTACACAACAGAAAACAACAGCCGGGAGTTCCCGGTTATGCCCCCGGCACCGCTGGAAACTCAGGCTTCGGGGCAGGTGCAGCAATGATGAGTGGAAACCCGATGATTGATAATGTCACAACGACCCATTCCATTATTGGCACGGCAGGTCATGTGGACCATGGTAAAACTGCCCTGATCAAGGCTTTGACGGGCATCACCACCGCCCGGGCCCATGAGCAGGCCTGTGGCATGACCCTTGATCTGGGCTTTGCCCATTTTGATGACGCCAATGGCAACACCATCGGGGTGATTGATGTACCCGGCCATGAGCGTTTCATCCGCAATATGGTGGCCGGGGTGTGGAGCCTGGACCTGGTGCTGCTGGTCATAGCCGCCGACGAGGGCTGGATGCCCATGTCCACCGACCATCTGAAGGTGGCCCATGCCATGGGCATCCGTAACCTGATTGTCTGCATCAACAAATGCGATACGGTGGATGACGAAACCCTGGCGCTGGTGGAAGAGGAGGCCCTGGAAAACTGCATGGAGATTACCGGAGAGGTTCCGGAATCCATCTGTGTTTCGGCCCTGACCGGGAAAAACATTGATGCCTTGCGCACGATGATCAGCAACCAGCTGAAAGGCTTTGAGCGAAAACTCCTGGGTTTTGGCAGCCACCTTTATATTGACCGGGTATTTACCGTCAATGGTATTGGAACTGTGGTGACGGGCTCCCTGGCGGACGGCAGCCTGAAAGTGGGAGACCGGCTGACTCTGCATCCTGCGGGAAAAGACGTCCAGGTTCGTACGCTCCAGTCTTACCACCAGAACCTGAACGAGGCCCAGCCCGTGTCCAGGGTGGCGGTCGGGCTCAAAGGCGTCAGTCGTAAGGAGCTGGAACGGGGGCACTGCCTGACATCCTCCGGTGCCCGCTGTGATGTCGTCGACCAGCTGTTTGTCCGGCTAGATTTGCCACCTGAAGCGGTGGGGGAACCCCGGAAGAACCGAGAGGTGGAAGTGGCCATTGGCACCTGGCATGGCCTGGCACGGCTGGTTAATATCCGGGGGACAAGACTGGCGCGGCTGAAGCTGGAATCCCCTGCTCCGTTTTTCTGGGGGCAGTCCCTGGCCATGATCCGCCATGGGGGCAGTGAGTTGATCCACAGTGGGCAGGTGGTCTGGGCGGGTGATATTGCCCCGCATTTGCGCAAGCGGCTTCATGCTCTGCTGGATACTCTGCCGGAAACTCTTGAACCCCAGACCCGGATGCGCCTGAATCTGGATCTGTACGGCTATGCATCCATTCAGGGATTGAAGGAAGAAACCTGGAGCAACGACTATCACACAATGGATGGCTGGATTCTCACCAAAGCCTTTCATGACGGGATTCATCAGACCATTCTGGAACTGCTGGAACAGGAAGGGGAGAGTTCGGCCATGACCCTGGCCGAAATGAGCACGCGGCTGTCGGTTCATGGGGAAATACTTGAGCCTCTGCTTCAGGAGTTGAAAGCGGAAAACCGGGTGCGTATGAGCCAGAATGCCTGGATGATGGGCGGCGGTGCCTCTGAGGATGATCTGGGCAGTGAAGCCCGGGATCTGCTGGAGCTGATCCGCCAGTCCGGAAAAGCAGGCTTTGAAGCGGGGAAAACAAAAGTACCCGGAGCTCAGAAAGCCCTCAGGAATCTGGTCCGATTGGGCTTTATCACTGCCTTTGAAGGCAAGCTTTATTATACGACGGAGCTTTACCAAGCCCTGGTGAGGGACATCCTTGAAGAGGCTGAGATTGGCGCCCGGCTTGGCATTCCTGAAATGAAAGACCGTACCGGGCTGAGCCGGAAATACATGATTCCCCTGCTGAACCGTATGGAGCTGGATGGCTGGGTTCGGCGGGATGACAATGAGCGGATTGTCCTGAAAGTGCCTGAAGCGGAGGCCATAGCTGCCTGATGCCATTGATTGGGATACCGGCGCTGTACAGGACAGCGCCCTACTGAATGTCAGATTGAACACATGAATAAAGACGTCATTATTATCAGCAACAACCCCAGGGTGGCTGAAAAACTCCAGGCTTTTGAGCGGGAGGCCTGCGACACCTATGAACAGGTACTTTGTCGGGTAAGGGATAAAATTCACTCCGGTGCCAGCCTGTTGACCCACCCTCTGGCGGGCAGCGTAAAGCCTGGAGAGAGTCCTTATCGGTCAGTGGCCATCCGGGACGGGGATGATGAGCTGGATATGCGTTCATTGGAGATTATCGAGTCCGCCCTGGACCGGTTTCGAATCATGACTGCACATCCTTCCCAGAAGGAGTACACTCCGGCGACGCTTGAGGATTTTCAATTGATTGATTACAACCTGCTGTTGACGGGGCTGGAGTCGATTCTCAGTACTTCAGGAGGAAGAGCAAACTATGAGCGGTAAACACGCCATCAGTCCTCAGAGCCAGGATCGGCCGGATGAAACCATCGAACAGGTCCGCCTGACCCGTTACTCCCACGGCGGTGGCTGAGGCTGCAAAATTTCACCCAGGGTCCTGGGTACGATACTGACAGGGTTATCCGATCATCAGGATCACCCTGGGTTGCTGGTAGGCAACGACACTGCAGACGATGCTGCGGTTTATGATTTGGGTAACGGTGAGGCGATCATCAGCACCACAGACTTTTTCATGCCCATTGTCGATGATCCCTACGACTTTGGACGTATTGCTGCGGCCAACGCCATCAGCGACGTCTACGCCATGGGCGGTGAGCCAATGATGGCTCTGGCGATACTGGCGTGGCCTGTAAACCTGCTGGCCCCTGAGGTGGCACGGGAGGTGTTGCGGGGTGGACAGGATGCCTGCCGGGAAGCGGGAATGCCCATGGCAGGGGGGCACAGCATTGATGCTCCGGAGCCGATCTTCGGGTTATCGGTCAATGGTCGGGTGGCCACCCACCGTGTCCGTAGGAACAGTGGTGCCCGTGCCGGTGACCGGTTGTTCCTGACCAAACCCCTGGGGATCGGGGTGCTCACTACGGCGATTAAAAAAGGGCATTGCACTGAGGCTCATCAAAAACTGGTGACGGACACCATGTGCCGGCTGAACCGGCCGGGTGCTGCTTTTGCCCGGCTTGAAGGCGTGACCGCCATGACCGACGTGACCGGTTTCGGGTTGCTGGGGCACCTGCTGGAAATGTGCGAGGGCAGCGAGGTTCACGCCTTGGTAGACCGTGGTCGTGTGCCTCTGCTGGATGGAGTTGAGCACTACCTGGATCTGGGATGTGCTCCTGGAGGCAGTCAGCGGAACTACGACAGCTATGGCCAGCACCTGGACGTCATGTCGAAGCGGGATATCCAGATTTTCCTGGATCCCCAGACCAGTGGCGGCCTGCTGGTGTCTGTCCGCCCGGAAGCAGAGCAGGCGTTTCTGGCGACGGCCAGGGAACAGGGATTGGAACTGAAGGCTTTTGGTGAACTGATCTCTCCGGATGAAGGGCCTCGCATCCGGTTTTGTTAGCGCGATACCCCGGTGGCTTTCCGTAAGAGCACCGGGAGTATGCTCCGACTGTTTGAAAGCCATTCAGGTGTCAAAAATTCAAACAGTGAAGCGGTTGAAAAATCAACATTGAGTGGTTTCTGGCCAAATCGGCCGTTCATTCCCCCGCCTCTGTGTATTTCCCTTTTTTGAAAATTGATATTGATCAAGGTTTGGTTGCTTATTTCTGCCCGCTTCCAGTGGATCAATAAAAGACAGCGTTTATTTTCCTGAACGGTTGCTGGTTTAAACAGCAACTATCTGAAAAATGTCAAATTTCCAGACATTCTGTTTGAGATTTTGACATTTTTAACGCCCTGATGACTCTCTGATCACGCCTGATTTTTCTGAAGCCCTTATAAATGGCGGCTTTCTTCAGATTGGCACGTTCCATGTATTGCAAATAATTCCCGGAATTCTCTGTGACCTCCGGGCGCAACCTCTGCGAAATGGTGGCTTTGTCACCGAACCCTGGCGGTATCACTCCCGAGCTGCCGGAATCGTCAGAGTTTTACCCCGTTTATTGAGATATCTCAGTGATCGGGGTGTTTTTTATTGTTGATAATGCCCGTTTTAATATCCATCCAGAGTCGTTTATGACAGCTGCTGCCAATCAAGCCCGTTTTCTGATCCAGGTCGCCGGTCTGGATGAGTTGCTCCAGGTCGAATCGTTCCGGGGCTCCGAAGCCATTCACCAGTGTTACTACTTTCAGGTGCAGGTGGTCTGTGAAAATCCAGCCCTGGACCTTAACGCCCTGTTGCACCAGACCGCTCTGCTTACCCTGTGTGGCAAGGGGCGGGATCGTTATGTCCATGGCCAGGTGACCGCCGCTCAACAGCAGGACACCGGTCGTCGCCTGACCCGCTATACCCTGGTGATCGAGCCTTCTCTGAAGCTGCTGGATTACCGACGGAATCACCGGGTCTTTCAGAATCAGTCCGTGCCGGAGATTGTCAGCCGGCTGCTGGAAGAAGCGGGCATACTGTCGGACCGCTACCAGCTGCAACTGAACAACACTTATACCCCACGGAATTACTGTGTTCAGTATGGCGAATCGGAGCTGGTGTTTATCCAGAGGATTCTGGCGGAGGAGGGCATTCATTTTCATTTCCGCCATGATCCGGAAAAACACCTTCTGGTGCTGGCCGATGGTCAGGACGGTTTTATGGCGCCATCGGAAGGGGAGCAGACGGTATACCACAGTGGCAATGGCATGAATGCCCTGTTGGATACGATCCAGTCCTTCGGGGTCCGGCACCAGGTGGGTATCGGCCAGCTGGGTCTCAGGGACTATAACTTTACCCGTGCCAGCCGCCCGCTGCAGCAAAGCAGAAAACCGATCCCCCTCGATCACCAGGGCGACAGTGCTCTGGTGGATTACCAGTTCCCGGGATCCTTTCAGGCCGATGGCGGGCAAACAGACGACGATGGAAATCAGCAGGCGGGTCTCCGGTTGGAGCAGCAGCGCATTAACACCCGACAAGCCTCGGGCACCGGCCAGGTTACCCGGCTCTGCCCCGGACATTATTTTCAACTGGTGGAGCACAGCTGCCATGACTGGAACCAGCTCTGGCTGACCACTGCCCTTACCCACGAAGGCCAGCAGCCCCAGGTGCTGGAAGAAGTGGCGGATGGCCACAGCGACTATCGGAACCAGTTAACCGCTACCCCCTGGGATGTTTTCTGGCGGCCGGCACGATGGCCAAAACCGGTGATCACCGGTCTGCAGAGCGCCGTGGTGACCGGTCCGGAAGGGGAGGAAATCCACACCGATGAATATGGGCGGGTCAAAATCCAGTTCCACTGGGACCGGGAAGGCCTGGCTGATGGTCAGACCAGCTGCTGGGTCCGGGTTGCCCAGAACTGGGCTGGCAATGGTTACGGCAGCTTTACCCTGCCCCGGGTGGGGATGGAAGTGCTGGTCAGCTTTATCAATGGCGATGTGGACCAGCCCATGGTGGTGGGCTGTGGCTACAACAGCCAGAACGGGCTGGCCTACGAATTGCCGGAACACAAAACCCGCACGGTACTGAAAAGCAACAGTAGCCCCGGGGGGGAGGGGTATAACGAACTCCGTATTGAGGACCGGGCGGAACAGGAACAGATCTTTATCCACGCCCAGAAAGATATGGACCTGCGGATCAAAAACGACCTGCGCCAGCAGGTGGACAGCAACAGCCACTCCCAGGTTGCCGCTAACGCATACCAGCAGGTGGGTGCCAGTCGGCATCAAACGACAGAGGGTGAGCAACGGCAGTATGTGGGCCGGGATCTGTCCCTGACCATTGAAGGCTCTCTCCATCTCCAGTCCGGTACGGCTCTGCTCAGTGACAGTGGTCAGGAAGTGCACATCAAGGCGGGCAAAAAAGTGGTGCTCGAGGCGGGCAGTGAGATCACCGTTGCCGCCGGGGGCAGCTTTGTGAAAATTGATCCCTCCGGTGTCAGCCTGGTGGGGGCGGGCATCAAGATGAACTCCGGAGGCTCTCCGGGCTCCGGTTCCGGAGCTGCACCGCAGATGCCCATGCTCCCGGCGGAGGCGGATCAGGACCGGACCGGAGCGGTGCCGGAACCCCGGGTGGCAGAAGTGGGAGTGGTCTCCCCTGTGCTTAAGGAAGTCGTGGCGATGCAGGCACCGATTATTCAAAACGCCGCTCTTCAGGACAGCCCCTGGCTGGCCGACTGTCAGCGCCAGCCGGACGACAGCTGCCTTTTGGAGGATTGTCCCTGCAAGGCCCAGGAGGCGTCATGATTCACCATCCGGAACCCTCGGAAAACTACAACCTCCAGTGGCCCGGTAAAGAAAAAGCCGCCCTGCTGCTTGATGCTGCCCGGCTGGATCACCTGATGGAAACCCTTTACCGCCTTGACGAGAATCCCCGGTGGGAGCGGCTTTACGACCACACCCGCTACCAGTCCCTGAAACAGCTGAGCCCGGTGCTGGTGGCCGTTGAACCGGCCTCGCCGTTGCTGGAGCTCTGGCGGGACAACCGGCTCTGGGCCTCCAGCGGTTGTCTGCTCACCTGGCCGGAATCCACCGCCTTTGAGGAGGTAGTGGCTCACATCCGCAGTCTGCTCTGGGTGTACCGCGGGTCATCCCCGGTACTGTTCCGCTTCTACTCGCCAAGGTTGCTCAGCGCCTGGGTGCCCGGGGCGGACCCGGATACCCTGGAGCAGTTGCTGGGGCCGGTGCACCAGATCGGCTGGCACTTCCCGGAGGATCCCGTGGATGATCCGGAAACCTGGCACTGGTGGCGGCTGTCCCACACCCCCGCAGAACCGGTGTCCCGGAACAGCCCCTGGCTGCTTCTGAAAGAACAGGACATAGAACAAATACACCGACTGGCTGAGGAGACGCCCGCATGAGTGGTACCGAGCAATACACCGTGGCTCCGGGGGACTGCCTGAGCAGGCTGGCTGAAAAACTGGGCACCACCGTTGACGTGATTCTGGAATTGAATCCGGAGGAAATTACCGACCCGGACCGCATTTATGTGGGCCAGCCCCTGGTATTGCCCAAAGCCCTGGAGCTGGGAGAGGCCGGAGGTACGTCCCTGCCTGCTCCCCCTTCCTGCGTCACCGATAAGGCCTGTTCACCGCCGGAGTTTGTGGAGCTGGCCTACTTTCCCCGGTTGCCGGAAACCGGCAAGCCCGCCTGGTTCCTGCTGACAGAAACGGCACGGGTCGCCTATCAGGAGGAAGCCGGTAATCTGGACCGGGCCATAGAGCCCCTGGCCAGTGGCGGCGACAAAACCCCGGAGCAACATGAGGAAGCGGTGGCATCGTCCCTGAAAGCCCTGAACCAGCTGGGTGTGCTGGAGCCTTTTAAGGGGGCGGGGATGGAGGTCTTCCTGGAAAACGACGACGATGTGAAGGCTTACAAGGAGGCGGTGGCCAGCAAAGCGATTTATCAGGGATTTCTGGAGCGTTACCGGCGACACCAGGCCAATACCCTGCCCATTTCGGACCAGAAGGCCCTGGCAAAGCGTCAGGCCCAATGGCGGGAAGAATTAAAGCCGGAGCGGGACGAACCCTGGCAAACCATGTCCCGGGTGATGACCTATAACGGCCGCAGCGAGGCGTTTATGGACAGCTGGGAGCAGCAGATCCGGGAGCTGCTGGCCGAGCAGGAGGCGACGCACTCCCGGCTGTTCAAGGTCATTGAGGACAGGGCCTGGGAGAAAGGCTTTACCTGGGACCCGTCTATTGACGGTTTCAACACCCCGGAGCAGGCCAAAGTGAACGACTGGCTGGTGAGTGCAAGGGGCGCCCGGAGTGAGGTGATCCGGACCCTGAAACAGGAGGTCAGCCACTGGCAGCAATTGCTGGACTACTGGCAGAAACGGGCGGACCACCCTGGTGACCCCCATGTGGCCCGGGAGATTGGACCCCGGGGGCTGGACTTCGCGGTTCGGTTTCTCAACCTGATGCCAGCGCTGAACCTCAACGGATTTCTGGCCAGGGAGCAATGCCTGGACGATAACGAGCTGTTTTATACGGCGGACGTCGAGTGTCTTGAGCATCGCAAAGACCTGACCCTGGAGGAACTCGAGAAAATTTCCCCTTCCCTGTGCCATAACCTGGGACTGCTGCCCTGTGAACGGCTGAAAAACGACCTTGACCGCCTGATTCCCCGGAAAATTGCCGAGCTGAAAGAGCTGCTGGGCGGAGAGGCTTCCGTGAAGGAAATACTCAGCCAGCTCCTGGATCTGGCCATGGCTGTCCAGGCCCGGCTGGACCGGCTGCAAGCCCTGGCCCGGGACCGAGCCTCTGCCCGCCAGGGGCTGCGGATGCTGCCGGTGTTTGATCAGGAACCTGCGTCGTTTATCCTGCTCTGGGATGCGTCGGCCTACCAGCCGCTGCAGGCGCCCCTGATGAGCAGCCGGAAGCAGGGCTGGAACGACACCGGAGCCCGTATGGTGGAGTGCTTCCTGGCCAGTGAGCCGGACCGCCCCCGGTTTATCCGGGACAGCTGGCTCACTTCTGAGCTGGAATCACGGCAACATCTTCGGGCGCTCAAGCCCTATACCATAGACGGCAGTCCCCTGGGGGCACGGCCCACCGGTGAGGAGTGGAAGCCCGCTCTGGGGGAAATGGTCAACCAGTTGCAGCAACAGACGGGCAGGGCCACCGCCACTGTCAAAATCAGCCACGACCTGGGCAAGGTGGATCAGACCTGGGGCCGGAAAATTGATTACGCCTCGGTGCTCAACCCTGAGGCCATAGTCAATAACACCACGGTGTACAACGCCTCCATGGAGGCCCAGTACATGCGCTTTACCGCTGGAGCTTCGGTGAACGCTGATCAGGCCAGCAACGCCGAACAGCTGCGACTGGGACAAATGGAGACCAGTGCCGCTCTGAGCCTGGCGGAAGGAAAAATGGCCTGTTCTTTCCAGTGGCCGTCGGCCCGGGGCCACAAGCTGGAGTTCTTTTATGTGCTGGCGGGCCAGGAGGAGCCGGTAAAACACGACGCTGGTTATCTGCAGCTGAACGGCAGCCTGATGTTCTATGGCTTTGCCGGGTTCAGCGCCAAACTCTCCCGGGAGCTCTGTCTGGCACCGGCGGCCGGTTCCTCCGCAAACCAGCAGGGGCTGGGGGTGCGTGGTGTAGCGCAGGTCAACACCGGGTTTGCCGATGAATCGCTGCTGTCAAAGCCCACCGCTTCGGTGCCGGGGGAATCCACTACTGAGGCCAGAGGCCCGGGTATTGAAGGCAAGGTAGAGCTGTTTGCCGGGCTGGAAGTGGGGGGGCAGCTCCAGGGAGAGCTGCGCTGGCTGAAACCGGGGGAGGCTCCGGTGGATGATGTGCGACGACTGCCGGTCAGTGGTACGGTGCTGCAAACCCCGGTGCCCTGGAAAACCCTGGCCCGGGGCAATATCGGCGGCGCCGTGGCCTATGGCGTGGGCTACAGCGGCAGCTTTTGCGTCTCCCTGCGCAACGGTCGGCTGGCCTGTGAGGTCAATGGCCGGGTGGTCTGGGGACCTGGGGTAAAAGGCACCTTCGGGTTTGAGGTGGATCCCTTTGTGGTGGAAGAGTTTGTAGACATGCTGCTGCAGATGGTGGCCCAGACCGGTTTCCGACGGGTGTTGTTTATCAACAGCCGCCAGAACGGCTACCCGGAGGACCAGGACGCCTTTGCTGCCCTTAACGACCTGCTCACCGCCAGGTTGGTCACTGGCCTGAAGCTGACCCAGCTGATCCTGTTGCCCTTGGAGGAGCTGAGAAAACTGCTGGAAACCAGCTTGAAAAAAGAAAATGCGCCCACTGTCGCCGAGTATATCAACAGTGAAAATGAGCCGGAAAAATGGTTTAGAAATCTGCTGCCGGAAAGTAAGGGGCGGGTGCTTGGGGTGTTGTTGGAGAAGCAGGAGTGGTCTCAAGTTTCAACGGCGCCTTGGAACTGGGAAACAGAGAACGCAAGGGTCAATGCAGCCAATATTGCTCAGCGTGCAGCGATCCTTCAGCTATTAGCGTGGACAACCCAAGAGTCAGATGAAGCAGCTTGTCGCCAGTATGAAGAGATGTTAACGCGTCAAGCTCAGGTTGGTGGCACAAAGCCTGAGAGTAAATTTGATGCCAAACAGGCTTATTTGCAAAGTTGGAAGCAGCTTGACCAGTTCTTCTATAGCCTGAATGAGCTTGACTTTATGGAGGGGGATCTTGTTAAACCCGGAACTATTTTGACAGAGAGATTACGAGGCTATCACAGCCATCTGGGTAAATTTGTTAATCAGTTATTTCAGGGGTACGAATGGCAGAAGGTAAGCTCTAATGCTGCTGTTCCAGCCAAAATTATAAGAGAAGCAATCTATATGGGTCCGATTGAACCCGAGTTATCAATTGAAGAAAGAATGCGTATAGCGGGGATTCCCCAGGAAGCTAAAAAACTGTGAATATGAAAAGTTTAAAAAACATACTTTTTGGTGCTGTTTGGCTAATGGTATCAGCCTCTTTACAAGCCAATGATGCATTGGCCTTGGATAAAGCTACTCAGCGATATTACTTAGGGGATTTTGAGCTGGCGCAAAAGTTACTGCGACCCCTTTCTCAACAAGGCAATGCAGAGGCCCAGTATTTTCTGGCACTGTCTTTGGTTGGGGTTTTTGGGCATAGCCTGAATGATAGAAGGGAGTCAGGTGAACTTCTTCTTAAGTCTGCAGAAGGTGGGAACCCCTATGCTATGTGGCGGCTTTCTGATCAGGGTGGGAGCTCAAACCAGTGTGCATTTTTCGGCTGGCCTTGTGGAGATAAAAGTCAGTGGAAAGATAAAGCAATTGCTCGCTGGAGGGAGTTGGCTGGAGAAGGTAAACCTGATGCAGTGTACTACTCAGTCATTAAGGGGGGAGGAGTACTAGGTTATTTGCCTTATTATGATAAAACATATGGCTTGACGTTGTATGGGCTCCATAAATACAGGGAGGCAGCCAGAAATGCGATCAATTCTGGTTTTTATTATCCTGCAATGGTCAGAGCGGTAGCACTCAAAAGAGCAAAGTCTGATGCGATTAAAAAAGATATTATTAAAGATTTGGAGGTTGCTGCAAACGGTGGTTATGTTCCTGCAATCGCAAAGCTTATCTACCTTTTTAATTGGACGGATCAAGATAATATAACGGATAAAGATGCATTCAAATGGGCTATGAAATCTGCCAAGCTTGGAGGAGCCAGTGCAGCCAGTGAATTTTACGAAAAAGGGGTAGGTACAGAGCAGTCGGACTATCTGGCTTACAAGTTTAATACTATTTCTAACCTCTACTATCCGGTAACAGGAAAAATGGCGAAAATGGATATTAAAAGACGGGAAGAGCGTATTGAGCTACTGAAGTCTCGGTTAACTGATGATGAAATTGTGCGGGCAGATGCTGAAGCAACTAAGTGGGTAGAAAATAACCCACGAAGAGCCTTTGGCCACCCTCTGGATTTTTAAGTCAATCTCACAAGATCGGTTGCCACGGGGCAGCCGACATTAGGTGGTAGCTGCAATCGATGAATCTGAGTGACGTAATGGCAAAACTGAAATGGCTGTTCTTTATACAGCTTACCTTGTTCTCAATCACAGGGTGGGCCGCAACCTACCAGGAAGCCATGACTCTGTACAATGCCCACCAGTTCAAACAGGCAAGAGAGGCTTTTCAGCCTCTTGCAGAGAAGGGAAATCCAGAAGCTCAATATTATCTGGCATTGACCCTGCTTAGAATTCCTGGTGGGCAGACCTTTCAGTCTCGAAGAGACTCTGGAAAGTGGTTGATGGAATCGGCAAACAATGGCAACCCCTATGCTATGTGGCGGCTTTCTGATCAGGGTGGGAGCTCAAACCAGTGCGCTTTTTTTGGTTGGCCCTGTAAGGATAAGAGCCTATGGAGGAAAAAAGCCATTGCAAAATGGAGAGAGCAGGCTGAACAAGGTAAAGGGGATGCTATTTATTATCTGGCAAACTATGATCTTGGCTGGAAAAAGTGGGTTCCTTTTTTGAACAGTTATTTAAATGATAGAGGGGTTAAAGAGTCAGTATTATCTGGATATGACAGGGGAGCCACAGTTTACGCAAATAAACTTGACCAATCCACTTCCATTGATGACCGAAAAGAGGTTGTTCACTATTTGGAAATAGCAGCTAAACGTGGCTATGCACCAGCAATGTCAAAGCTAGCCGACCAAGGGGAGGTTATTGGTGAAGATGTTGCTCTTGACTGGTTTGTGCAAGCAGCAGAACATAACTGGCCAGGGATTACCGGTAATTTGTCATTTTATTATGGAAGGGAAAAGAAAGCCTATGAGTCATATAAGTGGGGAGTAATAGCAAAGAAGTGGGGCGAGAACTGGTATGGCTGGGTAGAGGACAAAACAGCTCACCTTATGTCTGATGAGGAGAGGAATAAAGGTGAGGCAAAAATGCTATATGATCAGCTGTCAGATGCTGATAAAGCTCGGGCACAAAAAGAGGCGGAAGAGTGGCTTGAGGGGCGAACTCCCAATTATTTTGAGCATGAATTGAGTTTTTAATCAGTATTATGGCTTGGATCAATGTTCTCCCTCTGGTAGGAGGGAGGCTTTTATTGTTGCCGTTCATCTTGATGAAATTTTGATTAAAGAGTGCGGGCGCTTACTTTCCGATCAGGTTAAGGCTGAAAGAATGTGAAAGAGAAGTTGGCAAAGATTCTGATCCTCCTGTTTGTTCTGGTCATAGCAGGCTTTGCTTATGCCGAGAGTAAAGCGGATTTGGACACGGCAATCGAGACCTATTATTTTGGGCACTTTCAAGAAGCGGTTTCTCTGCTTAAACCTTATGCAGATAAAGGTGATGCGGTAGCTCAGTATTTTCTGGCTTTATCCTTAGTTCGAGTATCAGGTCACTCATTTGAGGATCGGCATCAGTCTGGCCAGCTTCTGCTGAAGTCTGCTGAGAATGGCAATCCTTATGCGATGTGGCGGCTTTCTGATCAGGGTGGTAGCTCAAACCAGTGTGCTTTTTTTGGGTGGCCTTGTAAGGACAAGAATCAGTGGCGGAAAAAGGCCATTTCAGAATGGAGAGAGCAGGCTGAACAAGGTAAAGCGGATGCTATTTATTATCTGGCAAACTATGATCTAGGATGGGAAAAGTGGATACCTTTCTTGAATGGTTATTTAAATGATAAGGGAATCAAAGAGTCTATATTATCCGGTTACGATAGAGGGGCTTCCGTACTTGCCAATAATTTGGACAAAAATGCCTCCGAAGGTGAGCGTAACGAAATACAAAGGTACTTAAAAATTGCGGCTAATCGCAATTATGATCCAGCCATACGAGAACTTCTTTATAGCTTTAAAGAAGAGTTAGGTGGTGATGGAGTATTTGAATGGGCAACAAAATCCGCAAAACTAGGTGGTGCCTCTGCATTGTTAAGTGAATATTATGAAAAAGGTGTGGGAGCGAAGCCATCGGATTTTAATGCCTATAAATTTTATAAGGTGACTGACTATTACTATCCGATAACCTCAAGATCGTTCATGGATGCTAAAGAAAATCGCAAGAATCGTCTTGAGCTGCTGCAGTCTCGGTTGTCTTCAGAGGAAGTCGCCTGTGCAGATCAGCAAGCGGAAGAGTGGGTTAAAAAGTATCCAAAACGAGCCTTCGGCCACCCCCTGGATTTTTAAGTCAATCTCACAAGGTCGGTTGCCACGGAGCAGCCGACATTAGGTGGTAGCTGGAATAGATGAGTCTGAGTGAAGTAATGGCAAAACTGAAATGGCTGTTCTCTATACAGCTTGTCTTGTTCCCTAACCCTTGAGATTGCAGTAGAACACCGAAACCCACATTTCTGTGCTTTTAGCTTCTATTGGTCACAGGGCGAGCTTTATGGGCAACGGAAAACAACTAACCCCTGCGGGCTTCCAGGATCAGGTAAATCCTTACTTGATCACCCTCTGGCCCTGCCAGACATTGAAACCTCTTCCCTGTAAATACCCGAAAAACGATTTTGATCGTCTGGCTACACTGCACTCGCCGGAAGATTGCGGACCTGATAGAGCGACTGAACGGGAGGCTCCCGGAATCACCCGGTGTTTCTGAGGCTGAGGAAAAAGTAGAGGCTGTTCTGTCGGGTGCTTTCTGTCGAAACTTTTCATTGATGCTTTTTTGTAGTTGTTTTCGAAACATTTATGCTTTCAAAACCTTTTATTGCTCCAGCTCAACATTTTAAGTTTTGCCTGTGACTACAATGAATCCCGCTTATAAACGACAAGGGATGATTAGTGATCATCCTGAGACCAAGGCTGGTTCCTGACAGGGCCTGATGTCCCTGAACGAGGGAATAGCCACATAATCAGAAGAAGTGGGGTCAGCATGAGTTCACCGAATATTGCTCTGGTACGCATCGACAACCGGCTGATTCATGGTCAGATTGCCGTGACCTGGAGCCACCACGCGGGGGGAAACCTGATCCTGGTGGCCAACGACGCTGTTGCTGAGGATGGCGTCCGGCAGAGTCTGATGGATATGGCCGCTCCTCCGGAAATGGCTACCCGTTATTTCTCCATCCAGAAAACCATTGATGTGATTCATCGTGCCAGCCCGGCACAGAAAATCGTACTGGTGGTGGAGACGCCTCAGGATGTGTTGCGTCTGGCTCGGGGGGGCGTGCCTTTTACCCGGGTGAATGTGGGCAATATGCATTTCCATGAAGGCAAAACCCAGATTCATAAAACCGTATCCGTGGACCAGTCGGATGTTTCCGCCTTCCGGGATCTTCATGAGATGGGGATTCAATGCACCATCCAGCGGGTTCCCCAGGAAGAGGCGGTGGATATTCAGTCGGTCCTTTAGCCTGCTTTTCTATAAAAATACGGCTTTTGTCTTTCAATGGACCTGGCGGGTGATTGATCAGCCGGGTCCGTCAATGCTCACTATTTCGGAGAATGACCATGATTGGGGTGATTGTTACCGGACACCTGAATTTTGCCAGCGGCCTGCAATCCGCTTTACAGGCGATTTCCGGTGATGAACGACAGGTTGAGTATGTGGATTTTCTGGAGTCCATGTCCACCCAGGAGCTGGAGCAGAGTTTGCGTGCTGCGGCTGATCGCGTGGATACCGGTGACGGGGTGCTGTTTCTGTCGGACCTGCTGGGAGGCTCACCTTATCAGCAGGCCGTGCGGGTGGCAGAGGATCTGGCCTGTGCGGATGTGATCTGCGGCACTAACCTGGTGATGGCGGCTGAAGCCTTTATGGAACGGGAGCAGAGGGATATGGATGCGCTGGTGAAACATGTGCTCAGGACCGGGCTCCAGAATATCAAAAGCCATCGGATGCAGTCTTATTCCATGAACAGACGTCCGGCGGCCAGTACACCGGCCGGTGGTATTTAGTCATGTCTGCCCGGCTCCTGCCCGAGGGATTACCTGAGCGATACTGCCTGACGGCGGCAGAGGTGTTTACTGACCAGGGTGTCCAGCCGGGTAGTTTTGTCCATATTGATGGGGGACGAATCAGCTCCATAGAGGACAACGCGCAACCAGGTTATCCGGTGGTGAACCTTGGCCAACGGAAATTGCTGCCGGGGCTGATTGATGTGCATCTCCATGGCCATGCCGGATGCGACACCATGGATGCCACTCCGGAAGCCATGGCAACCATTGCAGCCAGCCTGCCCACTTACGGAGTGGTGGGTTTTCTCGCGGCGACTGTGACGGCTCCCATGGATCGCATTTATAAGGCGCTGGCCAATGTCAGACAGTGTATGACTGCATCGGTGGGAGAGTGCTCATCAGCGGAGCTGCTGGGCAGCTACCTTGAGGGGCCTTTCTTCACTCCCGGGCACAAGGGGGCGCATTGTGAAGCCTGGTTTTTGCCACCCCGTCTGGAGGGTTTGGCAGGGCTTCTTGAGGTGGCCGGGCATTCCCTGAAAGTGGTGGCGCTCGCTCCTGAAACCGACGGGGCTGTTGAGGCGACTCGTATGCTGAACCGTTCTGGAGTGAGAGTGGCGATGGGGCATACGACAGCGACTTATGAAGAAGCAAAGGCCTGTATTGATGGAGGAGCGACCATTGCCGTTCATCTTTTCAATGGCATGAGTGGCTTTCACCATCGTGAGCCCGGCTGTGCCGGAGCTATTCTTACCAGTGACCAGGTGGTTGCGGAGCTGATTGCCGATGGGGTGCATGTGCATCCCGGTGCCCTGAAGTTGGCCTGCCGTTGCCTGCCTGTCCGGCAAAGGCTTCTGATAACCGATGGTATCAGTGCCGGGGGGCTTGGGGATGGCGTTTATGCCCTGGGTGGGCAAAAGGTTGAAGTGGCAGGTGGGGTAGCTCGAATGGGTAATGGGTCTCTGGCGGGTAGCACCCTGACGTTGAACCAGGCGGTTCGTAATACAGTGCAGTGGGTGGGAGTGTCGGAGTGGGAGGCCGTGACGATGGCATCGGAGGTGCCAGCTATGCTGGCTGGAGCCGGTCACCGGCTTGGCCGTATCGCCGCGGGTATGGAGGCCAGCCTCACAGTTGCAGATGATGATTTCAATATAGAGCTGACCTTGATCAGGGGGCGGCCGGTGTTCTCCAGGCTGTCTTGAGGGAGAGTTTACTGGCTTGTGCCCTCACCCAAACCCTCTCCCGGAGGGAGAGGGCTTTAAACGATTGAACCGCCAAACTCTTTCCGTGAGGGTAAAGGCTGTAAATGTTTGCACTGCTAAACCCCCTCTCCCTCTGGGAGAGGGCTGGGGAGAGGGCAAAGGTGAATGGCTCATGGCGAAGACATCAAGACCAGCTACCGAAGTCCCGGCATACCCGTGGGGTTACCTGATGATTAATAACGACAGAACCTGAATAGCTGCATTTTCATCGTAATAAGGAAGGATAACAATGACTCTGGTGTCTACCCGACAAATGCTGCTGGATGCCCAGCGGGATCAATACGCGGTTCCTGCCTTCAATATCCACAACCTGGAAACCGTCAGGGTGGCCGTGGAGACGGCGGCCGCAATGCGCTCTCCGATCATCCTTGCCGGAACTCCTGGCACCATCGCCTATGCCGGGGCGCCCTATCTGGTGGATATCGCCGAAGCGGCGGCCCGCACCCATGATATTCCGGTGGCCCTGCACCTGGATCACCATGAATCGTTTGATGCGATCCGGCCCCTGATCGACCTGGGGGTGAAGTCGGTGATGATTGACGGCTCCCATCATGATTTTGAAACCAACATCCGGCTGGTTCGGGAGGTGGTGGACTATGCCCACGCCCGGGATGTCACCGTGGAAGCTGAACTCGGACGGCTGGGGGGGCAGGAGGATGATCTGGTGGTGGATGAGAAGGACGCGCTTTATACCCATCCGGACCAGGCTGCAGAGTTTGTGGAGCGCACCGGCATTGATTCTCTGGCAGTGGCCATTGGCACGGCCCATGGCCTTTATCAATCCGAGCCTCGCCTGGATTTTGAACGGCTGGCAGATATAAGGCAGAAAACGTCGATTCCGCTGGTGCTCCATGGGGCTTCCGGCATTCCCAATCAGGCAGTACACCGTGGCATCGAGCTGGGGATTACCAAGGTCAATATTGCCACGGAATTGAAAATTGCCTTTGCCGATCAGGTGAAGCGGTTTTTCCGGGAGCACCCCCAGGCCAATGACCCCAGGAAATATATGGAGCCGGGGAAAAAAGCCATGGGAGAGCTGGTGGCGGAAAAAATAGATATGTGCCGGAGCGCCAACCGGGTTTGACGGCGGCCGCCAACGGTGAACTACACGACAGATAATGGTTGATAGATAAAAAACCGGATTACGACTTTGTTCAACTGGGGAGGGGGGAGTCATGCTATTTGAAGCATTGATGATTGCAATACTGGCGGGCATCGCCGGTGTTGATCTGTTTAACGGTTTGACACATATACACCGCCCGCTGGTCACTGGGCCTATTGTCGGGCTGATTCTGGGGGATGTTCAGACGGGCCTGATTACCGGCGCTTCGCTGGAACTGGTGTGGATGGGAATGGCGCCACTGGCCGGGGCCCAGCCGCCTAATGTGGTGATCGGGGGCATTATCGGGGTGGCGTTCGCCATCCTGACCCAGTCGGAGCCTCAGGCGGCCATCGGCATTGCGGTTCCTTTTGCGGTGGCGGTGCAGGGGCTGATTACTCTGTTATTCACCCTGTTCTCACCGGTAATGCACCGCTGTGATGCCATGGTGGAAAAACAGAACTGGAAGGGCATCGAGGCGGTGAACTACCTGGGGATGGGCTTTCTGTTCTGCTTCTATTTTGTCCTGGCCTTCCTGCCGGTTTATTTCGGAGCGGAGCAGGCCAAAACCGTGGTTGAAGTGGCACCTCCGTGGCTGATGCACGGGCTGGGTGTGGCCGGAGGACTGATGCCTGCCATTGGTTTCTCCATGTTGATGAAGATTATGTTCAAGCAGAGTTATATCCCTTATTTCATCGTCGGGTTTCTGGCGGCGGCTTATCTGGAGTTGCCGGTGATCGCCATTGCCCTGGTAGGTGTAGCCATAGCCCTGGCGGATTATTTCCAGAATAACCGGCTGGCCGCCCAGGCACCACAGCACAGCGGAGGTATGAACGATGGCATATGATCAATCCCTGGAAATGAATGCCAAGGCTGAGCGGATGCTGGCCCGGGCCCAGGAAACCAGCAAACTGGACAGTGATGAGTATGAAGATCAGGCGCCTGCGGCGGAGCTGACCCGCAAAGACATCACCCGCATGGCCTGGCGGTCCCTGGCTCTTCAGGCGTCGTTTAATTACGAGCGGATGCAGGCCTCCGGCTGGCTCTATGGCCTGATTCCGTCACTGCGGAAAATTCACCGGAAACCGGACGACTTCAGTCGTTCCATGAAACTTCATATGGAGTTTTTCAACACCCATCCCTTCCTGGTTACTTTTGTGATGGGTGTGGTTCTGGCCATGGAGCGCACCAAGGAGAGGCTGTCGGTGATCCGGGCCATTAAGGTGGCCACCATGGGACCTTTGGGGGGAATCGGCGACGCCCTGTTCTGGCTGACCCTGCTGCCGATCTGTGCAGCCCTTGGGGTTTCGTTGGCCATGGAGGGTAGCATCGCCGGGCCACTGCTGTTCCTGGTGCTGTTTAATATTGTCCACTTCGGGCTTCGCTTTGGCCTGGCTCATTATGGTTACCGGGCCGGTTCCCGTGCCATCAGCGCCTTGAAAGAGCATACCCAGAAGCTGTCCCATGCGGCCACTATTATCGGGCTGACCGTGGTGGGGGGACTGATTGCTACTTTTGTCCGGCTGCAGATGACCGCGGTGGTGGAAGTCGGCAAGGCCAGTATCAGTCTCCAGGAGGACTTGTTTGACCCGATTATGCCAAAGCTGCTGCCCCTGGTGTTCACCCTGGTGGTGTTCTCCTTTATCCGGAAAGGGGTATCGCCACTGAAAATTATTGGAGGCATTGTGGTGCTGGGGTTGGTCGGTTCTTATTTCGGGATGTTGTAGGAAAGCTGTTTTCCCAGTGAAAAAAAAGCCCCTCAGGCTTCAGCCTGGGGGGCTTAATGTTATCTGTATAATCGGTTTTATCTTCGTAGGCCTGTGGCAAGAGACAGTCAGCTATAGCTGACTGCCCAGTATTGCCGCTCCCCGGACGCCACTGGCATCACCATATCGTGGGGGAAGCACTTCTGGGAGAGGCACTCCCCGGAATAAGTGCCCGGACATGCGTTTGGGGATCTGGTGGTAGTTTTCCTCCACCTTTGAGATACCTCCGCCCAGTACGATGACATCAGGATTGAAGGTCAGCACCAGGTTGGCAAAAGCGGAGGCCGTGATATCCGTGAAGCACTCGTAGGACTAACGGGCCTGAGTGTCGCCACTGCGATACAGGGCGATCTCTATTTTAGTACCACCGATATCCAGTCCGTAATGCATGGGGACTCCTGTCGGGATTCTGTTGCGCTTCGCTGAGCTCAGCAGCAACCTACGGCAATCCAGAAGTATTTTGTGGAAGCTTCAAGGCTGACATTTTACGCAGGCTGCGGCTAAACAAAGTGAAGCGCAAAACAATGGCCAGAAGCCTGTCGGACTTACGACAATTTCGGCCTAAAATCCAGAAAGAACGGCCTAATCTGTCAATGAATTCGATTAAATAGACCGGCTACTTGTGCCTTTAGGCCCTTTGGGTCCTATGGGTATTTGCACGAATCCATCGAAAGATTTGACTCGTTCTACTGAATTTTATGCTCGAAAGCATAAGCCCGACAGGCTCCTAGTGATAAATAGTGACACCCTGGACAACCCGGTTGTATTCCCCGGAGGGGCAGGGGTTGTCAACGGACAGTTGCAGACCCAGAGCGCGGTAAAAGGCCAGGGCCTGGGCAAACACCAGAAAGGGCAGCGACAGTGCAGGGTCGCCCAGTTCCTGTGCCGGGTGGACAAGCTTTCTGGCATCCAGCACTACGATTCTGGCGGCGTTGTTTTCTTTCCTCAGCTCGTTCAGTAGATCCTGATCGTAACGGCGGGCCAGTGGGTCGTTGGACATCAGTAATACGACCAGTGTCTGGTCATTGATGACGGACTTGGGTCCGTGACGGAAGCCCAGGGTAGAGTCATGGAAGCTGAGGACCTGGCCTGCTGTCAGCTCCAGGGTTTTCAGGGCGGCTTCACGGGCAATGCCTTTTAATCCCCCGGTACCGAGATAGACCAGCCGCTGGTAGTTGAGCCTGGCCAGTTCGGCGGTTTCTGCAGCCATGGAAGCCAGCAGGCCCTCAGTAAGGTCTGCCGCCTGGTCAAGTTGCTCAGCAGGTGTACCAAAAATCATCATGGCTGCCACCAGCATTGAGGAAAAACTGCTGGTCATTGCAAGACCTTTGTCGTTAGTTTCCTCGGGCATAACCAGGGTCAGGCCAGCATTCCTGCTGAAAACCTGGTTGGCAAGGGCGCCATCGGGATTGCAGGTGAGAATCAGGTGGTGACACTCTGACAGTCTCTGTGTGGCGATATCGATGGCGGCAACGCTTTCCGGGCTGTTGCCGGAACGGGCAAAGGAGACCATCAGGACCGGGCGGGGATCGCTGAAATACTGGGCGGGGGCTCCCACAATGTCGGTGGTGCTCAGCGCCTCAAAAGGCCGTCCGGTGATCTGCTGGAGCCAGGGAGCAAGGGCCTCACCGGCAAAGGCGGAAGTGCCGGCACCGGTTAACATGATTCGAAGGTCACTTTGGTCAAGCAGTGGTTTGATAAAGGCGTCTATAGACTTGCGTTGACGTTCAATAAGGGCGCAGGTCTGCCGCCACAGTGCCGGTTGCCGGGATATTTCCATTGCCGTGTGGACGGAACCTGCCTGTTCCAGCCATTGCTGGCTGAGTCCGAGATAGTGGTTCAATGTGATTTCCCCCTTGCATCGTAACAGAAGTCAGAATACGGACCCGGCAAGCTCGGTTCTGTTGATGCAGGCCTTTGATCAGGATTCAGGGAACATCAACAGTGATGACCTCAACACCCTTGCGGGTTAGCTCGGTTCGATAGTTTTCCGGGATTCCCGTGTCAGTCACCAGGGTGTCGATGCCGTCAAAGGGCACGATGACCTGATAACCCCTCTTTTCAAACTTGCTGGAGTCCGCTACGGCAATGATCTTTCGGGCGACCTGACACATCAGCCGGTTAAGGTCGGCTTCGTGGTCAAAGTGTGTGGTCACGCCCGACTGCAAATCATAGCCATCCACCCCCAGAAAGAGTTTGTCGAAGCGGAACTGCTGCAGGCACTCTTCCGCCTGCCTGCCGTAAAATGACATGGATTTCTGCCGGAACCGCCCTCCGGTCATGATCAGCTGAATGTTGTTAAAGGCCGCCAGCTCCATTGCGACGTTAAGGCCATTGGTCAGCACCACCAGGTCGTTCAATCCCCCCAGTCTTCTGGCCACTTCCTGGGTGGTGGTGCCGGAATCCAGGATGATGCTGTCGCCATCCTCAATCAATTGTGCTGCCGCTCTGCCCAGCAGGCTTTTCACGGCGTGATTCTGTGTCGACTTTTCCTGGAGTGACCGTTCAATAGGGCTGGACTTGCAGGCAATGGCGCCGCCCCGGGAACGAATCAGCAGTTTTTTCTGGTTCAGGTGGTTCAGGTCGTTACGGATTGTGACGGTGGATACCGAAAAACGATCTGCCAGCTCCTCAACCTCCACTTTGCCTTCATCTGACACCAGTTGAATGATTTCTTCACGCCTGGACAGCGTTTTCCGGCTGGTGGCTGCCGATGAAGAAGGTGTGACAGTGGGAGTATTATATTTGCTTTTCATAATCTTTCACAATCTTTCGAAATTGATTTAAATCAAGGGTTATCTTATTTCAAATGCTTCTTTTCTAATGAGTGTCTCTCGTATTGTCTGACTGTCATCAGTATTTGAAAGCGTTTTGTCGTGGCATAGAGTATCACTACCGTGGTCGTTTTATAAACCACTTGAAAATGGTTAATCCGGTTAATCTATTGCAGGCGATGTTTATGCCGTCTTGATCCTGTCTTTCAAAGAAGCGCGGCCGGTGGACGTGCAATACAGCCAGCCGCTGATATAGGCCGTCAATGGAGCAACAATCACCAGTGCGATGGAGCCGATAACTGTGCGGGTGATTTCCACCGCCACCAGTTTCATGTTCAGGATCTGGAGCAGACTGGTATCCCGGCTGACAAACAGCATCAGCAGGGTCAGATAGCCTCCGGAATAAGCCAGCAGCAGGGTAGTGGTCATGGTACCGATGACTACATTGCCCACATTAAAGCCGGCCCGGACCAGTTTTTTCCGGCTGATGCCCGGGTGATTTTTCTGTACTTCCAGCATGGTGGCGGCCATATCCATGGCTATATCCATGGCTGCGCCACTGGCTCCCAGAATGATGGCGGCATACAGAATGTGCAGCATATTGAGGCTCATGCCGGTTTCAAACAGCAGGGGTTGGGCCATGGGCTGGGTCATCCCGTTCAGGTGGAGCAGTTCCCCGAGCAGGATGGATGCGGTAGAGGCGATGGTGAGTCCGGCCAGGGTTCCGAGAAAGGCGGCAATGGCAACCCGGTTGCAACCCGCTACGGTGAAAATGATCAGGGCAGAAAGGGTAATCAGTGTGATCCAGCACCAGAGAATGGGGGAGCCTCCCTGCAGCAGATTGGGAACCAGCAGTTTCCAGATCACCAGGATACTGCCAACGAAGGACAGCAGAGACTTTATTCCTGTTGTCCGGGAATAGGCGATCAGCAGGGCGGCAAATACCACAAAGAGCGCCACCAGAATGGGCAGGCGGAAGTGGGCAACCACTCTGGCTGTCAGGGTTGCGCCGGAAGGTTGAAGGGCAGCCAGGATCAGGTCACCAGGCTGATAGATTTCATCAAACTCCATGGCTCCGGCAAGGTGATTCCGGGCATTGACCGTCCTGGCTCGGTGTTCGCCATGAAGGACCTTGATGGTCATTCGCTGTTCCCCGAGCTTTGCCGTGCCAACGGTATACAGACGGCTGTTGTCGACAGTGACCACTTTGGCAATCACCTCGTCGGGGCTGCTCCACAGAAGCGTTTCTGTGGCTGAAAATAAGCAGACCAGCAATACTGCCAGGCTGAGGAAAAGGCCTCGGTTCATGTCCGGTTATCCTGCCATTGTGTCAGGGGCAGACCGGGGCTCCGGGGTATACCCGTCGCCTTCCAAGTTGCTACTTTGTTGGCTGCAATCACTCGCCCCAGTCACTTAGTGTGTCTAAGCTCCTGGGGCCTCATTCTTTTGCCGCCTCGTAGCAACTTGAAATCCTTTGGGTATAAACCCCGGTCTGCACTGGTTTCAGGATCCTAATGCTCAGGAACCAATATTGACTTTCATGATATTGGCAATAGCCTGGGCCACCTGGACATTGTCCTTAAACCCGGCCAGCTGTTCCGAGCCTTTGCCGATGGCGGAAAGGGGAACCTGGTTGGCGGTATGGGCGTAGGATGTCCAGTAAACACCGGCCCGTCTGGACTGGATCTGGGCAACGGTGACCGCAACCGGATCGTAGCCACCGTAAACGGCAATGACGTCCTTATCACTGCGGTTCTTTTTATCGGCGACATCCATGGCGGTTTCAATCTGCCCCCGTTCCGCTTCGGTCAGGTCTCCCATGGCAAAGCTCTGGGCTATTTCACGGTAGAACGCCTTGCGGTCGCCGGTGTAGACATTTTGCAGGCTGTCTTCGATGGACATGTGGGCATTGGGGATTTTTTCCGGACTGATAAAGTAGTTTTTGCCGAAGCCAATTCCCAGGCCCCCGGTCTCATGGTCTCCTACCACGACGATCAAAGTGTCGTCGGGGTGTTTTTTATAGAAGTCCATGGCTTTTGCGATGGCGCTGTCAAACTCCAGGGTGTCAAGCACCGTGCCTGTTACATCCTGGGCGTGGGAAGCCATGTCAATACGACCCCCTTCTACCATCATGAAGAAGCCTTTGTCGGACTGGCTCAGAGTCTTGATGCCCTTATAGGTGATTTCTGACAGTGAGGGGGTGTCCATGGTCCGCTGACGGTCTATTTCATAGGGCAGATGTGAGCGGGTGAAAGATGCAAATACTTTTGATCCCCCCGCTGGCTGGAAGCTGTTGAATGCATTCACAGACTCTTTGCCGATAAATGTGGTGAAGCCTTTGCCCTTGAGTTCGGAAACCAGGTTTCTGTCGTCGGTTCGTTTTGATCCCTGTTCACCGGACCCGACGAAATAACTGTAGCCACCACCGGCGTAAAAATTGACCGGAGCGTTCACCATATCCACTGCAATATCGGCTTCATTGTTTCTGCTTTCATTCTTGGCCACGAACGAGGCCGGGGTGGCATGGGTGAGCCGGGTGGTGGTGATGACTCCGGTTTTCATGCCTTTTTCTGCGGCTCCTTCAAGGAGGGTTCTCACCGGGGTTCCCTTGGTATCCATGCCAATGGTGCCGCTGTTGGTTTTTACGCCAGAGGCCAGTGCTGTGGCGGACGCGGCCGAGTCGGTAATGATGGAGTTGGCTGAATGGGTGGTGGTGATACCGGCAATGGGCATGTCGTTCATGACCAGCTTGGCTTCAGGGTTGCCGGTTTTCTCCTTCAGGTAATATTCGCTGACCTGCCGTTGTGACGAGGCCATGCCGTCACCGATGAAGTAGAAAACGTATTTCGGTGTTTCTGCTGCAGCGTTCAGGCTGATAAAGGCCATTGCAGCGGCCAGCACTGTCTTTTTCATTGCATGCTCCTTTGATGGAGTTGGTTTTCGGGTTATCTCTGATAAACGGGTTCTGTCTGGCATTTTTCTTTATCCGGGCTACCGATGGTGACCGTGCCAGCTTCGAACTCGTCGGGATTAAAGCCTTCCTGGAGTTTGTAGAAGCGCTGGTAAATCCAGGCGCTTAACACAATCATCAGGGATGGGAAGCCGATCATCAGGAAGTTGATGCCCATGATGGTGGTTTCGCTCTGGGGCTGATTGGCCACGTAACCCACCAGGGAAAGGCCGACACCGATAATGAAAGCGCTGAAGGCTCCGGCAAACTTGGTCAGCATGGTCTGAACGGAGAAAATAATGCTCTCACTGCGTCGTGTGGTGATGTGTTCGCCATAATCCACTACATCGGCCAGCATCACGGAAACCAGGGGAGACAGAACGCCATTACCGAACTTCAGGGCAGCGCCCGCGCAGGCAATCAGAAGGACGTTGGTAGGGTCGGCCAGGTATCCGATGATCAGGATCAGTGATGAAATGATCGGGAAGCTGCAGCCAATGAGCCAGGTGTAGCGGCGGGGTAGAAGCTCGCTGATTCTGGGGAACACAAAAATGCCAAGAATTTCTGCAGCTCCTGCCGCCAGCATGAACTGGGCGAATAAACCGGCATCTCCGAGGGAGTAGGTGAAGTAATAGATGGCGAAACCGGAGACACCCATCATTGTCATATTGCTGGCCAGCAGGGTGCAGATCAGCACCTTGAGCTGGTCGTTGGATTTGATCACCTGCCAGGCGTCCCTGAAGGAGAAGCGTTCCGGGTTTTTAACAACGACGGTTTCCTTGACGTATTTTATGTTGATCAGGTTGGTGAAGATAAAGATGACCACAATGGCAATGGCGGCATTGAAAAAGCCGCTGCCCTGGTCACCGCTGCCCAGCTTGTTGACGATAACCAGTCCATAGGTGCCGGTGATAAACCAGGCAAAGCTGGCGAATAGCCGGGGCCAGACAATAAGCTTTTCCCGCTGTTCCCGGAGCCGGGACAGGGCCGGAATCATTGACCAGAAGGGGACGTCCAGAATGGTGTAGGTAATGCCCCAGAGGATATAAATGACGGCACCATAAACGTAGAGGGCGGTGCCTTCAAAAGTATGGGTGTAAAACAGGCCGATGAGCGTCAGGGAATTGACCAGGGTGCCAATAAACAGCCAGGGCCGGAATTTGCCGAATCGGGACTGGGTGTTATCCACAATCATGCCCATCATCGGGTCGGTGACTGCATCAATAATGCGCGCTGCAAAAAATACCGTACCGACAAAAGCGGCTGAAATACCCGCAACATCGGTAAAGTAATACATCAGAAAGATATAAATGGGGGCGCAGGCAAAATCTTTACCCAGTGCTCCCATGCCAAATGAAAATTTGGTTCTTATGGATAAATGGCCATCAGACATGTTCAGCCTCCTGCATTCCATTATTGGAATGGTCGCTATGCCCTTGTTAATGGATGGAGGGGAGAAGTGCTCTTTATAAACAACCTGATCCTGGGAGCCTGTCCGAGAATAGACTGCCCTGCTGCGAAGGCAGCAAATTGATCTGAAAATGTGCTTTCGCTCGTTAAATAGCTCGCTATTCGCCTCGCAAAATCACATTTTTATCTTCAATTTTCTGCCTTTCTCGCGACGGGCGCTATTCTCGGTCAGGCTCCTGGGGTTTATAAAAAGCGTCTCTCTTCTCCCCGGCTGTTTCTTGAATCGGTTTTGATCGTTCTTTTTCTGCTGTCGTGTTTCTCAGGGTTTTATTCCAGAGAAAACTGCCATTGATAGTCCTTTCGAGTCAGCAGGTATTCAGGCCTGACGCTGGGTGTCCAGGAGTCATCGCCTCCCACACCCATATGGAAGCCATCGATGTAGACATACAGTCCATCCTGTTCGACCAGTTCACAGGTGTGCCTGGACTGGGCCAGTTGCTCTTGTCCGAACGGGCTGACACTGAAGCAGAAATCTCCCTGTACCTTCAGATTGTCCAGTTCCAGTTTGCGGGTGTCGCACCTCAGGCCGTTGTCGGTGGGGAAGATATACGGCGTGTGCAGTTGTTCCGTGGGAAGAACCCAGTTTCCGTAATCGGCGGATAACTTGCGGTCCGGGTAGTTTTCATGGGGGCCACGCCCCTGCCAGGAGACCGTTTCCGGTCTTGAAGTGATTCTGAACCAGGCGCCAATTCTGGGCAGTCGGGGGATGGATGCAGCAATCCTCACCTGGACCTTGACGGCCAGGCGGCCGTTTTGATGGAACCGGTGTTGCCATTGAGTTAGCAGTACCCGCTGGCCATTGTGGTAATAACTGTGCAGGGAGTGGATGCTCCCCCGTTCCGGGTCGAATTGAATGTGCTCCCGCTTGTGTTCAAGGTGGGGCAGGCCTGCCTGTCGCCATTGTTCTGCCCAGGCGTTGGGGTCAGGAAAATCGACCTGGCTGACACCGTTGTCGTTATCCAGTGGTGCCCGGAAAAAATGATCCTGCAGGGAATCCAGAAGCTGTTCCTGCCCGGACTTGATCCAGCTTTCAATCCGGCCCGTGGCTTTGTCCAGTCGCCAGGAGCTGGTGGCGGTTTCTACCTGGTAATCATCTTGGGTTTCCCGGATAACGGCAGGAGGTTCAGGTGACTTCTCAAAGGAGCGCAGGGGGAGAGCTGCGGTTAAAGGTAACTGCTGCCGGGCCAGTTCATGGCCTGCTTCCGACCATTGGGTGGCCTCTGTTAAATGTATGGCCACTGTCAGATAAGTGGCTTTGCCTGCTTCAGGGCTCTCAATGGCCAGTATCCGGCTTTCCTGTGGCTTCAGGTTCAGAGGTGTCACGCCCTGGTCAATGCGACGATCGTCGTCAGATAGTGACCAGGAAAGCTGGTGGCTATCGGTACTGATGAACAGGTATTCACTGGTGACTTTAATGGTCAGAGGTGCCGGGCTGAGTAATTCAATAACAAAAGGTTGTTGGGCCCTTTTGGCTTCAAAAAGCGTGGGGTGGGGCGTTTTGTCCGGGAATACCAGGCCATTGATGCAGAACTGGCGGTCATTGATTTCGTCGCCAAAGTCGCCGCCGTAGGCCCAGTAATGGGTGTTGTCCGGGGTAAACCGGTCAAGTCCCTGGTCGACCCAGTCCCAGATAAAGCCGCCCTGAAGTCTGGGGTGTTCCCGGAACGCCTGCCAGTATTCAGCAAAACCACCCAGGCTATTGCCCATGGCATGGGCGTATTCGCAGAGAATAATGGGGCGGTTTTCATCGGGGCGGCCGAGCCACTGTTTCAGGGACCATTTTGGGGTGTCTGTATGCCACTGTTTCTGGTTCTGATCGGTGCGGGCATACATGGGGCAGATGATATCGGTCACCGGGGTGTCTGCACCGCCTCCCTCATACTGAACGGGTCTTGATGGGTCACAGGTTCTGGTCCACTGGTACATGGCATCATGCGCCCTGCCGTAGCCGGACTCGTTGCCCAGGGACCAGATAATAATGGATGGGTGGTTGAAATCCCGGGCGACCATGCGGGTCATTCTTTCCAGGAAGGCCCCGGCCCAGCGGGGATCATCCGCCAGCCGGTTCATGGGCTGCATGCCGTGGGTTTCGATATTGGCTTCATCGATCACATAAAGACCAAGCCTGTCGCACAACTGGTAGAAGCCTGGCTGGTGTGGGTAGTGAGAGCAGCGGACGGCATTGAAATTGTTCTGTTTCATCAGTTTCAGATGCTGTTCGACGTCCTCCAGGCTTTCAAAATGTCCGGTGGCCGGGTGGTGTTCGTGTTTATTGACCCCACGGATCAGCAGAGGCTTGCCATTGAGTTTCAGGCAGCCGTCGGTGATTTCTACTGTTCGAAAACCAACGTCGTATGCCTCGGTTTCCATTTCGGTAGTCTGGTCAGACAATAAGCTGACGGTCAGGCGGTAGAGGTCGGGCTGCTCAGCGCTCCAGAGTTTCGGGTGAGGGACGTTGAGCTTTACGTGGCAGCGATCGGGGTAGCCTCCTCCTTCATCAATGGGGTCTGTGCCCATGGACACAGTCTGGCTTGCGATTTCTTCTCCGGCGAAATAGAGGGATGCTTTAACGGGTGTTTTTTCAGGTGCCTGGGCATCCACGGTAATACTCAGCTGACCATGGCGGTACTCACTGTCCAGTACCGGTGTGACCCTGACATCACGGAGGTGGGCCAGGGGCTTGCTGAGTAGGTAAACCGAGCGATAGATGCCGCTTAACCACCACATATCCTGATCTTCGAGGTAGCTGCCATCGGACCAGCGCATGACCATGACCCCAAGGCGGTTTTCCCCGGGTTGAAGGTAGGGAGTCAGGTCAAATTCCGCGGGTAGCCGGCTGTCCTGGGAATAGCCTACCCATTGACCGTTGCACCAGAGATAAAAGGCGCTGTTGACACCGTTGAAAATAAGAGTGGTTGTTTCATCTTCGGGCCAGTGGCTGGGCAGAGTGAAGCGGCGGCAATAGCAACCGGTGGGATTGTGCTCTGGAACTTCTGGCGGGTTGACCGGGAAGGGGTATTTGACGTTGGTGTAGATTGGGTGATCAAACCCCTGGAGTTGCCAGTTACCTGGAACGTTGATGACCTGCTTCAGCGGGATTTCCAGCCAGTGCTCCGGGACTGCTTCCGGGGATTCAAACAGCTCAAACTCCCACTCGCCATCCAGTTTGAGCAGGGATGGACTTGGGTTGTTATTGATGGCGTCTGCCAGGTTTCGCCAGCTGGACAGTGGGGTGTGGGCTTTCTTCCGGTTAATAGAGGTGACCTCTGGGCTTTCCCAGTCACGGCGCTGGAGGCTAAGCATGTTGACCTCGGTTGGTATTGTATGATTTGTTTCGATCTGTCTTTCATATGCTTTCGAAGCATTATCTGGGTTTTTTGATAAAAAAAGATGATGTTTGTCAATAAAAGGTTTTCTTCGAGATGGTGCGACTGTTTTTTTTCAGGGTTTCTGCTTTAAATGGATACTTTTAAGGCATTTTGTCGGGTATTTATTCGCCAGAGGCTGGGAGCGATTCCGCAGATATCCTGTCGGAGGATGTTTTTAAAATGAAAGATTGTCGAAAGGGCTTGTGTTGATTTATGTCAATAAAAAAAGGTTGTGAAATAATAAGATGGCGCGGCGATAACAATAAGTCAGTTCCAAGGGTGCGGGGTGAGTGCTCTGAGTGATTCGGCCCTGTGCCTGAAACCAACAGGAGAGAACACTATGTGCTTTTTTGCTGCGCTGAAAAAGGGGGCGCTCTTTGTCTTATTGGCGGTGCTGGTTGGGCTCGGCCAGTCTGCTGAGGCAAAGACAGAGCCGTTTGTCAGTGGTCTTTTAATGCATGTTACCCACTATGACCCGAAGTGGATCAACAATAAGCCGGATGAAAAACCTTTTGATCGTGAAGGGGCGATCGAGATTGTAAGGGCGATGCATGAAGTCGGCATGAACACGCTGATTGTGGATATCGAAGACGGTGTTATTTATGACTCGCATCCTGAAATGACCCGGCATTACAGTGTGCCAATGTCCGATGTTGTGGCTGTTGCCCAGGAAGCCAGGCGACTGGGAATTGATTTTATTCCCAAGCTGAATTTTTCCAAGAGCGGCCGTACCCGGCACGATCACTGGCTGATCCCCAATATTGATCCCTTTGGTAACTTTGTGGCGGATCGAAAAAATTATCTGAAAGTGACCAAGGAGATTATTGATGAGGTGCTGGAAAACGTCGGCCCGGTGAAGCGTTTCCATATTGGTATGGATGAAGATCACTGGCGTTCAGTGCCCCAGTTTGTGGAGGATATCGTTGAGTATCGGGAATACCTTGGCGACAAGGGAATTGAAACAGTGATCTGGAATGATGGCAGCTACCTTAACCGTCGCTCCCATGCCCAGGTGTTTGGTGAAAAGATCTTTGCTGCGGCACCGGATATTCCCCGGGATGTTGTGCATATGGTGTGGGATTACGACGTTGCCAAGAAGGGAATTCTTGAGCCTTACGTTGATCTTGGATTCCCCGTATGGGTAGCCCCCGGTACTGACCCTGATGTGATCAAGGCCTGGAAATCTGTTATGCGCAAGGAAGGCGGCAGTGGTCTGATTCTTACCCGCTGGATCAAGTGTGACAAAGAGAGAAAGGATGAGATCCTGAGCCTGGTTCGTGAGCTTGGACCCATGTTGACCTCCCTTGATTAAGGGGCGGTTGCAACAGCAGGAAAGCAGGTGAGCCTTTATGGCTGCCTGCTTTTAGTGGTTTCAGTTGCATTCCGCTCCACCAGGAAGTTTTTGTGAACTTCCTGGGCGTTTAACACTGAACGGTCATTTACTCACTGGCGGTGTCCAGGCCTGCACCTTTCCAGGCATAAATGCCGCCCGGGTAGCGATATACATTGTTGTAGCCCAGTTTTACGGCCCAGGCTGCAGCGTTGTGGCTTCGACCACATTTAACAAACCCGCAATAGAAAACCAGGGTCTTATTTTTATTGTTACCCAGTAACTGGGTAAAGGCTTCCAGAGATTTACCCCCTGTTTCCCGGCTGTTCCATTCAGGCATGTTGTCAATGGGGAACTCAAACTGAACGGCGGAAGGGATATGGGCTTTTTTATAGCTGTCTTTGTAGGGCATCGCATCAATGATCAGCGCATCTTTACCGCTGCTTACCAGGTTGTTTACGGCCTGGGTGTCCATCAGTCGATAACCGCCTGCAAGGGTGTCATTGTGAAGTTTAATGGCCACCTTTTCCGTTTTAACTTCCGTTTCAAATTTGTCCTCAAACAGACTGGCATTTGCTGTCAGGGATAAGCCAGTCAAACTGGTGGTTAACAGAAAGGCCGTAAGCAGGGCGTTTTTTTTGGGGGCAGGAATTCGAAAAGTGCCGATGGTCATGTTTTTCTCCTGTTAAGTAAGGGATTCCCCATCATCTGGGTTTAAAAAATACGGGCGGTTCTCAGGTTGCAGGGGTTTTGTCCGGTATCAAAAAAAACAGGTTGAAGACACAGAAAACGCTTGTTATTCCAGTGATAAAAGCCTGGGTAATGAACTGTGACTTGAGCCGGGGGTAGACTTGCGATTCAAGTGAACCGGGCAGGTAGCATCCGCAGTCCAGATTCAGTCCCCGTGCAAGAGCAAGGCCTGATAAGCCTGTATAAGCAGCCAGGCAACAGACTGCAGGTGTTATAGAGGTTAGTGAAGTTAAAGCCAGCAACGCACAGAGGGTTAAGGCAGCAGGGGCAATCAGGGAAAGAGGGGTAATGAGTGGCGGTGGGGCAACGCCGGTATCCCGGAGCAGCAGGGCGGTTTGTTCCGGGATGAAATAGCTTTCATAGGCAAGCGCTGCCGTTGTCAGCATTACCAGGCAGGTAAAGATGGGCTGGAGGTTAGGATGCTTTTTCATAAGGTTTATATCCAGAAGGGTTCCAATCCCCATTGAAAACGGGCTGCTGTCAGCGGGCGGTTAGCCGCAGGCATGAGTTATTCAGGCCTGCTTTGTCAGCCCGCCAGCCTCCGTTGTTTTTGAGGCAGGTACTTCAGCTTTTTGTCGCAACCGGATTGTCTGGATCCATACTCCAGCCCACCCAGCCGTCATCAAAGACGCTGATGTTTTCCCATCCCATCAGGTAGGCGGCAAAGAAAGCTTCGCTGGCTCGCCAGCCGGTACCGCAGTAAAAGCTGACCGATTTTTCCGGAGTGATGCCCTGCTCTTTCCACAGCGCTTCGATTTCGGTATAGGCTCTCAGGGTGCCATCGATATCTTCATAGTTGAGCATGTCGTAAGCGGTTTCCCCGCTGTCCAGAAGGATCGAGCCAGGAATATGCCCTGCTTTGTCGTAATAGCTGTAACCGGATTTTTCTCCGTAGAACTCATCGGGGGTCATGACACTGGCCAGAATGCCGTCCGGGTTGGCCAGCAGGGCTTTGGCTTCGGGAGTGTTGATCACCAGCTCTTCATTCATCGTGAGTGAATAACCGGTTTTATCAAGAGGGGCAGATAAGTTGTTGCCTTGTTCCAGTGCGAACCCTTGTCTTTTCCACGCCTGCTTGCCGCCATTGAGAACGCGGACATCCTTTACGCCGGCATAGAGCATCGCCACTGCTGTGCGATAGGCAGCCATGGGCAGCTTGTCAGAATAAAGAATGACGGTGGTATTGGCATCGATACCGTTATGGGTCAGAAGCTGGGCAAGCTTATTGTCAGGAACGTAATTCCAGGAAGGGGAGTTGTTGGGGTTCCATTCAATTTTGCGGGTATCCAGATAAATGGCTCCGGGAATATGGCCGCTCACATACTGACGTTTTTCATCGTAGCCAACTTCAAGCAAAACGTGCTTGTTACTCTTGAGGTTTGAAGAGGAATTATCCTCAATAAGTCCGTGAAGCCACTGGGGGTAAACCAGGGCTTGATAATTGGTTAATAGCTCCGTGTCGTTGCCAGCTTCTCCCCAGGCTTTGATGCCACCCTTCAGGTTGTAGACCTTATCGTAACCCAGCTGCCTCAGGGTCTGGTAAAAGGCCTTGCTCTGTCGGCCGGTATTGCAATAAACAACAATGGTCTTGTCAGAGGTGATACCCTTTTCCGTTAACAGTTCCAGCTGTTCTTTTTCATTGCCGGCCAGAGTCAGCCAGTCGGGTTGAAAGTTAATGGCACCTTTAATATGTCCTGCCTTGATGTTTTCCCGGACGGGCCAGCCATTGAAAAACGCGTCTTTGCGAATATCAACCACCACAAGTGGCTGGTTTTCAGTTCTGTGTTGTTTTAGCTCGGTGACCGTCATGTCCTGGACTTTGTATTCTGGATGGTCTTTTGCAGAATACTGGCAGCCTGAGAGCAGCAAGGCGGACAGAGCGATTCCGCTCACGGTTTTGAGCAGGGGGGTCATGGTGGTTCACTCCTGTTGGTTCAATAGCAACATATGCCCGCAGCAAAAGAACGAAGTTTTGTGCCACCCGAACCGGTGAAAAACGGGAAGCAAAACAGGTTTCACTACAAAGCAAAGTGATAGTTCGGGCAGCCTGGTTTACCGGTGTAAGACCGGGGGCTGACCTGGTTCGTGTTATAAATGCTCTGTTTGACGGGAAAGGGTTGTTATCCCAGGCGTCCCTTTTTCAGAGCAGGGGGGGGAGGTTTCAAGCTGGGGCCGACAGAAAGAGAGCCCCCGGGAGAGAGGTGATAAAAACAATGTGTTATTCCTTCAGTTGCGAGTTCAATAGTCGCGATATGTTTTTATCTTATCAGTACCCAGTGGCTTTTTCTTGAACGCAGATCAAAAAAACAGCGCTGCATTGAATGGAGCGCTGTTCAGGCTGATTACTCGGTCCGGGTATAAGGCAGGGCGGCCCAGCGATAAAAGGATGGGTCGTAGTTTCTGACGTTTGAATACCCTGCGGCTTTCAGGGCGATGGCCATATGGGCGGATCGGATACCAGCGGTGCAATAAGTGATGATCTGGCTCTCTTTGCTAATGCCCAGGCTGGCCATCATGGCGTCAACCTCCTTAAGGGGTTTCAGCTTGCCCTGAGAATCCAGAAGCTGGTCGTAGGGCAGGTTGATGGCTGCCGGCAGGTGTCCGCCTCTGGCTTCGCCGTAGTCGGTGGCACCGTCAAACTCTTTCTGTGAGCGGGTATCGATAATTTTTACCTTGCTGTAGTGCTCCAGAAGGGCCGGGGTGCCTGTGGTCAGGCTGTCATCTTTGCTCTGGATGCTGAACTCACTGGCTGAAGTAAACAGCTTGGGAAGCAGGCTGGTCTTATACTTTTTTTGCTTCCATAGGGGGTAGCCGCCGTCCAGTATTCTGACATTGGTTAATCCCGCAGAGAGGAGGCTCCAGGCAACCCGCCCATCCTCACCCCAGCCCTGAGGTGTGTCGGCATAAACAACAATTTTGTCGTCTTTTTTCAGGCCAAGCTTGCGGATGCTTGCTTCCAGTTCCGAAGAAGGGAGCAGTGTTCCCCAGTGTTCGGTGCCGGGGTCGCCGGTCATGTCGGACAGGGACTGCCAGTCAGTGACAATGGCACCAGGAATATGGCCTTTCAGATAGGCTTTATAACCCCTTGCATCAATGATCTTCAGGCTGTCCAGGTTCTGGCTGACCTCTTGTGCATCGATAAAATAGTCGGCAGGAGCCGCCTGGAGCCTGGCGGCTGAAAAAGGCAGCAGGCAAATAATGAAAAACAGGGTGAGCGTTGCTTTGAGCGGGCGTCGCATGGCTGAGCTTCCTATACCTCTGAAACGGTTTTTCTGTCGCTATGGGCATTTGGATAAATGCTTTTTAAAAAGAACACCAGAACACTGACGGCAAACAGTGTCAGTAACCCTGTCACAAACAACCGGGCACCTCCGGTGAGCATGCCGCCAACATAGGAGTAGATCAGGGTGGCGGGTAACTGCCCGATGCCGGTGGCGATCAGAAAATGTCGCACTTTCATCGGTGTGAGCCCTGCGGCGTAACTGACCACATCAAAAGAGACAAAGGGCAGCAGACGGGCGATCAGGATTGTGTATTGTCCGTGGCGGGCAAAGAAGGCATCCACCTGCTGCAGGGCAAAGCGACTGGTCAGGCGCTCTGCCAGGCCTCGACCAAACCATCGCGCCAGAAGAAAGCAAAGTGCCGCTGCTACCATTGAGCTGGTCCAGGACAGCAGGGCGCCCTGCCACCAGCCAAAGATGGCGGCATTGGCAAAGGTAATAATGAAGGCCGGCAGAGGGGCGGCTATGGCCTGAAGGATCATCATCAGGGCTGACACCAGTGGTGCCCAGACGCCAAAGCCCAGGATGTACTCCCTGGCGCTGTCGATATCCACCTGTGCCAGGGTGTGCAGCATATCTATAGTCAGCTGACGCAGGGGAGGGATGGTTGCGATGGCCAGGGCCAGGCTGCTCACAAGTCCGACCCGGATTAGCGTTGTACGTGTGTTTTTGGTCATGAGGGGTCTTGCTCTGCCGGAGTTTTATTGCCCCGAGGTGGGATTTTGCAGAAGCCTTCGGCAGGAACGTCAAGGGCTGCATTGAACTTGCTGGAGAGGTTCTGAAAGGCAATGAGCCCGGTCAACTCCACCAGGGCATCACCGTCAAAGTGATGTTTGACCTGTTCCATCAGCTCGGGGGTGACATGGCGGTCGCTGTAGGTAACGGCTTCGGTGTATTCCAGGGCAACCCGTTCCTTTTCGTCAAACAGGTCGCTGTCGCGCCAGTGGTCCAGAGCATCCACTTTGTCCGTTCCGCCCGCTCTGGTGGCCAGAGTCATTGAGTTAACGTCCACGCAGAATTCGCACCAGTTAATCTGGGAGACCCGGACGGTTACCAGGGAGCGCAGCAGGGGGGAGAGAGGGGAGCTTTTGCGATCCAGAACTCCATACAGGGCGGCAACGGCTGCAAACAGGCGTGGAACCCTGGCCCAGAGGAGACCCGGCTTGAGCACTTTGCCGTACCGCCGCTTCTGGCTCCAGAAAAAAGGTTTTAGCCACCAGGGGTAGTGTTTCAGCGGTTTTTCCGGAACGTGCATGATGGGTACCAATGGTCAGTCAGGTGTTATGAAAATAGTAAAGGGATATCTCCAGCCCGAAAAGTAGGGAGCCCGTGGGAGAGGGAGAAACATTTGACGCCTTTTTCATCAACGAAGTTATGACCCTGGGCAAAATACTGGCTTTTTATTCAGAAACAGGGCAATAAATGGGTTGCAGCCGAAAGGACTCGGCAGATACACGTAAGTGGTCTTTTAAATCTGTAGGGGGAGGGGCGCCTGTCTCTCTCCCTTGAAAGGCAAGGATTATTGGTTGGTAACAGGCGGTCTGCTTAACGGTTCAGGCTCTGGCAGCTTTCCTGGTCGCCAATTGCGGTTTCTGGAGTCAAATCCGGATTTTGGCCAGAATGCTGTTCTGGAAAGGCCCCCATAGGTGGTTTTAAATGAAAGGATTCCGTTGATGCTGCCCGGCTGGATGCTTATGAAATCGGTATCATCTTCATTTCGTATACCCCGGCTACCCACAAAAGCCAGGCTTATTGTTCCGTCACTGCTTATAACGGGATTCAAAAGATACCAGAACACATTATCGACTGTCTCATCGGGTGGCTGACCGGGGGGAGTTGGAATGGTCGTAGTTGCTGTTGTTTCTACAGCTGTTTTAGCTGGGGGGAGAGGGGTAATGGTTATATCTTCCTGTCTTGTTTGAGTTGTTACCTCCATAGCATGCGGCCTCTGGGCTACAGGGAATAAAAGGGGGTGGTCAAATTGTTTGTCCAGAATCAGCCTTTTTCCCTTTATTGCATAGAAGCGAAATCGAGCGATTGAGGCATAGCTTGCCGTCCTGTCAGGTTCATAGAAGGAGATGTATCGAGAATAGACCTCTTCCATTTGAGGGTGGAATGAAAACCTCCCCTGCTGTGGAAACCCTTTTGTGGGAGAGTAAAGGGGGAAAGGTTCTGGCAAAGAGGGAAACCCAGGTGATTGATTGATCGGGCTAAAGCAGTTGCAGGATGAGCCGTCTTCGGGTTGCGCGTCGTTGACTACGCTTGCAACCATCAGGTGCCCGGATTCCGTAATAAGAAGGTTGTTGGCGGGATGAGATTCTCTACCATCGGTGCTGAAAGGATAAAACGTTTCAGAAAAACGTCCAGTTTCATTTTTTACGATGGCATAAACGCCGGTGTTATCCGCTGTATACAGGTCGCCTGTACTATCAACCACTGCTCCGCGGAGAATGTTTTTCTCATACGTCTTTTGAAAAAGAATGCTTCCATCGGATATATCAAGCACGGTGATGCAGCGGTTACCCAAAACATAAAGAGCGCTGTCAGAAAGTGCGAGCTGAGGTTTGTAGTACCATGTTGCATGAACGGACTTCCCGAAGTTCAGCTGCTTTTCCCACAAACGCTGGAGACTAACGTCGCTGTTAACAGGGGCTGTTGAATATATATGAGTGGCTGACACGTGGAGAATGTCATCACCTTCATAGTTGCCTTCGGACACTGAGGCAACAACGGTTTTGCCGAAACCAGCGATGGTAGGCTTCCTCTTCAGGTTCTTTATTCTATCGTTGATCCCTTTATCATCAAACAAGGGGACAGGTGAGATGTACTGCGCTAAAGGGCCGTCCTTGCTGTAGGGGACGATTTTCATTTGGTCGCCCTGAATAAAAAAGATGCTTTCCAGTTCTTCATTGATAACCGGTGAAGTGGAGTTCCAGGCTGTTGTTTCAGCAATGGTTATAACCTCTGCTTTATCATCTTGTGGATTGTAGTAGGAAAGCATATCCCAACCGTTCAGGATGAGGGTTCCATATTTATTCATTGAAAGGGCTGGCTGCCAGACCGCTTTGGCTGGCAGTGCTCGCTCGAAAGGTATGTAGTGCTTTCCTGCAACAGGGTCAGGAATCACAAAAAGCTTTCGTTCATCCGTGTAAATCAGATGTTGATCACTGGCCATCATGTCTCCAATGATCAAAGGGGCTTGATAATTGCCTTCGCTCGTCCCCGGAAGGCTGTATAGAGAATTCCATACTTCCGGATAGGTGGTCAGAATGGGGTTGGCACTAATGTTTGACCCCATTGAAAGAGACAGCATTATTGTTACTGGTAAAATAGAGAGCAACTGGCGAATTAAGGCCTCTGTCCCATATAAAGGGTGCCGCCAGCGGGTGAAAATACGAAAGTCTGGGTCAGCCATAACCAGGCTCCTCTCAAAACGGTTTCTTTGATCGAATACCCAATTTTGTCGTCTCGCCGAAGCATAGCATTGCACACCATCGGTACTGTGTTCTGGCTACTGACTTTTTCGCAATTAAAAAAACATGGCATTCTGCTTTTGATTATTGCCCCGCCCTTCCAGTGAACTTTTTCACTGTCTGCTGGAAGGATAGAGGCATAACCTATGGTGGTACTCGGGTATTTTCATTAGAATGCCCAAGTTAACGATTCCAACATTGAAGAGGTTGTCTCATGGACGTTATGGAGCAAATAAAAGAGCAGGTTGAGACCCACACCATTCTGCTGTACATGAAAGGTTCCCCCAAGCTGCCTCAGTGCGGTTTCTCCTCCAAGGCTGCCCAGGTGCTGATGGCCTGTGGTGAGCAATTTGCCTTTGTGGATGTGCTGGCGAACCCGGACATCCGTGCAAACCTGCCAAAATACGCCAACTGGCCTACCTTTCCTCAGCTCTGGGTAAAGGGTGAACTGGTAGGTGGCAGCGATATCATTATTGATATGTACAACAGCGGCGACCTCCAGAAGCTGATTGCAGAGGCGGTGGGTAAAAACGAAGAGAACGCTGCAGAGTAATGACGGTTGTGGGGGCTTACCCCCCTCCGCTCTGGGCCAGCAGGTAGTTCTGCATTCCAAGGGTATCGATCTGGCGCAGGTGAATCTCCAGGGCATCCAGATGCTCTTCTTCTGAGTGGAGGATTTTCTCCAGCAGTTCCCGGGAGATAAAGTCTTTCCCCTGTTCACAGCAAAGGATGGCCTCCCTGAAGGCGGGAATGGCCTTTTTTCCTGCTCAAAATCCGCTTCCAGAATGCCCCTTACATTGTCTGAAATGATCGGTTTTTCCATGTACTGGAAATCGGGCATGCCTTCCAGAAACAGAATCCGCTCAATCAGCCAGTCGGCGTGCCACATTTCGTCGATGGATTCTTTATAGATGAAATCAGCCAGGCGGTTGATTCCCCAGCTTTTCAGCATTTTGGCGTGGAGAAAGTACTGGTTGATGGCGGTGAGCTCATTGGCCAGAACCCGGTTAAGGTGTTCAATGATCTTACAGTTCCCTTCCATACGCTGTACTCCGGCGAGTTGTAAACAGGAATGACCTGAAACAGCCGCAAGTATGGTTGGTCGTACCGCAGTGTCAAATTTCAACTTATTGAAAAATAATACAAATCTTTATTGTTTCGGTTTGCCGGCAGAGAGAAAGGCGACACTGGTTATATCCTTATTATTGCTTTCCGGTTGTTTGATAGTCTTTTTCTATGTAATGAAAGATAAAATTCATGGTGATTTATGAGCTCGCTGGTAGGCGAAAACCGCAGGCGCGTGTATTATTGTCCCGGTTATATATTCTGTGATGCGTACAATGCAGGGTGTCTTACTTACCTTGTTTGATGGTTCGATGGCATCATGCAGCGGCGCTAAACACTGTTCAACCCGCTTTGTTAAACACTGGAGAATTGACTCATGGGCGTTTTGGTCGGCAAGAAAGCACCTGATTTTACCGTTCCCGCTGTACTGGGCGATGGTTCTATTGTTGATGCCTTTACCCTGTCTGAAGCCATCCGCGGTAAATACGGCCTGGTGTTCTTCTATCCTCTGGATTTCACCTTTGTCTGCCCTTCTGAGCTGATTGCTCTGGATCACCGGATGGATGCTTTCAAGGAGCGTGGTGTTGAGGTGATTGGTGTTTCCATTGACTCCCACTTCAGCCATAACGCCTGGCGTAACACCCCTGTTGATAAGGGCGGTATCGGTCCAGTGAAATACACCCTGGCCGCTGATATGACCCATGACATCTGCAAGTCTTACGATGTTGAATCCGAAGGTGGGGTTGCCTTCCGCGGTGCCTTCCTGATCGATAAGGACGGTGTCGTTCGTTCCCAGATCGTTAATGATCTGCCACTGGGCCGTAACATGGATGAACTGATTCGTCTGGTCGACGCTCTGCAGTTCCATGAAGAGCACGGTGAAGTTTGCCCTGCAGGCTGGAACAAGGGTGACAAGGGTATGGACGCTTCTCCTGATGGTGTGGCCAAGTACCTGTCTGAGAGCGCTGATGGCCTCTAAGGCATAGCCTGATCTGAAAAAGCTGCTTCGGCAGCTTTTTTTTTAAGAACTTTTTGTACTGGAATACTTGACTCACAGCGAAATAACCTTATCATTCGCTGCCGTTGGATGTCGACGACAGGTTGTCTCCAGCAGTGTTCAGCTTCCTGGAAATCGGGATGCTTTACGCACCGTTCCCCGATAGCTCAGTTGGTAGAGCAAATGACTGTTAATCATTGGGTCGCTGGTTCGAGTCCAGCTCGGGGAGCCAGTTTTAAAGCCGTATGATTGCGTATCATCGGTTTGTGGGTCGTTAGCTCAGTTGGTAGAGCAGTTGGCTTTTAACCAATTGGTCGTAGGTTCGAATCCTACACGACCCACCATTTTCAAAAGCCGCCTGTGCATGAGGCGGTTTTTTTATCCTTGCAGCGATGTGTTCTGAACGCTTGGATAAAGTAGCCTTGAGCGGGTAAACAGACAGCGGGTCGTTAGCTCAGTTGGTAGAGCAGTTGGCTTTTAACCAATTGGTCGTAGGTTCGAATCCTACACGACCCACCAGACAGTGCCGGACAATGCCTTAAAATTGTCGCGCAGTTCCCTGATAGCTCAGTTGGTAGAGCAAATGACTGTTAATCATTGGGTCGCTGGTTCGAGTCCAGCTCGGGGAGCCATTTTACAGCTGAATGATTGCGTATCATCAGCTGAGGGTCGTTAGCTCAGTTGGTAGAGCAGTTGGCTTTTAACCAATTGGTCGTAGGTTCGAATCCTACACGACCCACCAAACAGTGCCAGGCAATGCCTTAAAATTGTCGTGCAGTTCCCTGATAGCTCAGTTGGTAGAGCAAATGACTGTTAATCATTGGGTCGCTGGTTCGAGTCCAGCTCGGGGAGCCAATTTACAGCTGAATGATTGCGTATCATCAGTTGAGGGTCGTTAGCTCAGTTGGTAGAGCAGTTGGCTTTTAACCAATTGGTCGTAGGTTCGAATCCTACACGACCCACCACTTCCTATAGCCGCTGGTCGCCATGACCCGCGGCTTTTTTTTTATTTAATCAGTGCAACTTCAACTGAGGTCGGGTGGTTTTGCTGATCAGGTCTTTCAGGATCAGCGTTGCTGTTTTCAGCTTCCCGAACAGAGCCATCTGGTGCATGCGGTAGAGGCTGATATAAAACCACTTGGCCAGGGTCCCTTCGATCATCATATCCCCGGTGATGGCGCCCATCAGATTGCCCACGGCACTGAAACGGCTCAGGGAGATCAATGAGCCGTAATCCCGGTAATTGAATGCCAGGGGTTCACTTCCATCTACTTGGGCAATAAGGCTTTTAGCCAGCAGTGATGCCTGCTGATGGGCTGCCTGGGCTCTGGGAGGAATGGTCACGGTAATGCCATTGCTGTCGGTTAAAGTGCAGCTGGCGCAGTCCCCCATGGCGTAAATCCGTTCGTCTTCTGTGGTTTGTAATGTGGCTTTGACCACCAGTTGATTGATCCGGTTGGCTTCCAGGCCGTCCAGCTGGGTAAGAAAGCCCGGGGCCTTGATGCCTGCTGCCCAGATGCGAAAATCGGAGGTGATGAACTCACCGTCACGGGTAGCCAGGCCGTCAGGGCGGATCTCGTTGACCAGCTGGCGGGTCATTACCCGAATGCCCATTTTTACCAGCTGTTTATGGACGCTGCTGCTGATTCGTGCCGGCAAGGCGGGCAGGATTCGCTCTCCTCCCTCCACAATCGTAACCTGAAGGTTTTCCGGTTTGATCGCATTCAGACCATACCGGTCCAGTTCGATGGCCGCGAAATGAAGCTCTGCGGCCAACTCCACTCCAGTGGCTCCCGCGCCAATAATGGCGATGTTAAGCCTGGCTTCTTCATCCTGGCAGGCCTGGGCATGGAGGTAGTGATTGATCAGTGTGCTGTGAATGCGTTCCGCCTGTTGGCGGTTATCCAGGAACAGGCAGTGTTCCCTGGCGCCTGGGGTATTGAAGTCATTGGCGGTGCTGCCCACAGCAATGACCAGCTTGTCGTACTGAAGTTCCCTGGCGGGGACGACCTCATTTCCTTTGTCGTCCAGGATTGGAGCCAGCCCGATCAGGCGGCTACTCCGATCCAGGCTTTGCATTTTACCTGGTACAAAATGAAAGTGATTCCATTTGGCCTGGGCCAGGTAACTGAGCTCATCTTCAAAGGCGTTCAGGGAACCGGCCGCAACTTCATGGAGCAGGGGCTTCCAGAAATGGGTGTGTTGAGCATCCACCAGGGTGATTTCGGCCAGTTGCTTTTTTCCCAGCTTTTTGCCCAGGCGGGTGGCCAGCTCCAGCCCCCCGGCACCACCGCCGACAATAACAATCTTTTCAGGTTGGGTAGGGGCGATCGGGGCAGCTGCTGTCATTAAAGAGATCCGTTTTCTGTTTTCTTGTAGTTAGGTTATCAGTGTGTCTACATGTTAGGTGGCTGCTCAGGTGGGCAGCACGAAGAGTCCTATCATTCTGCTTAACCCTCCCAGAACAATGATCACCAGGGTCAGCCAGAGCATCAGGCGAATGGGCCTGAAGGGGGATCGTTCAACGGTGTTGACGCCCTCTTTAAGAAACTCGTCGACTCGCTGCTGATCTTCAGGGTATAACCGGGTTTTATGATGCTCGGTTTCCCTGGTTTCACCCATGGATTCAGCCTGGCTCATGGCTTTTAACTGGCTCATGGCGGTTCCCTTTCTTATGCTTCTGCAGAAACATAGTACATTCTGCCATTGCCGGAAAGCTACCTCTCGATTTTTCCCGGATGAGTGAGGGCTGGGTGGATATCTTCAACCGAAGACGGCATAGAGTATGCCAAGAAATAGCATCCATTTGATCAGATAGTATACGGTTCGGTTCCACGCCTTTATGCGCTTACCCAGAAGGCGGATCTGGTAGAGGTAGAGAAATGCTTTATTCAATCCCCCTACCCGGTCTCCCTCCATATTCCGGGTGGCGCTGGCCGCCATCACCCAACGTGAGAAGAGCCGGTTAAAACCCCGAGCTAGAGGGTTGCTCATGGGTCTCTCAACATCACAGAACAGGATAATGCGATTCTGGTCGGTGGTGTTCTCGGCATAGTGGATATAGGTTTCATCAAACAGAACATCCTCACCGTCACGCCAGGCGTAGGTCTCTCCATCCACGTTAATAAAACACTGGTCTGAGTTGGGGGTGATCAGGCCGAGATGATAACGCAGGGAGCCGGCGAATGGGTCCCGGTGCCGAACCAAGCGGCTGTCAGGGCCCAGCATGGCAAACATGGCGGCTTTGACGCTGGGAATTTTCTGCAGCATGGCCACGGTTTCCGGGCAAAGGGTCTGGGCGGAAGGAAGGTCATCTCCGTACCATTTCAGATAGAAACGCTTCCATCCGGTTTTAAAAAAGGAGTTGAAGCCAATATCGTCCAGTCGGTCTGAGGCTTTGATATGGCTTTGCTTATGAAGGGCCGCGGCCTCGAAGCGAATGGTCTTCCAGTTGTCCCTGAGGGGTTTGAGTTCCGGGAAGTGGCTGGTATTAATAAAAGGGGTGCGGGGTACCTTTGAGAACAGGTACATAATGGCGTTGACTGGAGCCATAAAGGTGGAGTGGTCGCTGAGCTGCCGGAAAGGGCGGTGTTTCACTTTCCCCCGTTGATGGGTGTAAAGGGCTGCGCCGATGCAATAGTAAAGAAGGAGCAGCTTGGGGGTCAGTAAATCCAGGATCATGGGGCACCTCCGGGTTATGCTGGCTAACTATAGATTGTGTTGGGGTTTTGTGGTGAGGCAGAGGGAGGAATCAATGGAGAAAGGGGTTATCCGGCTTGCCTTTATTCAGCTGTTTCACCGGTGGCGTGAGGGAGCGGCTGTTCTGGTGGCTTTTGGTCTGAAACGACGGTTTGTACTGCCCTGGTTATGGCTGAAGTTGAGTTATTTGCTGGATGGGCCTTTCGCCATCAGTCGTCGCTATTACCGGAAAACAGGAGCGTCTGATATTTATCTGTATGGGGAAACCCCGTTAACGACCCTGAATAAGATTGCTACCAGGGTAGGGATTTCTGATAAGGATTGTGTTTTTGAACTGGGTGCCGGCAGTGGCTTTACCAGCCTTTGGCTGAATACCGTGCAGAATTGCCAAGTAACCGCTGTTGAGCAGACCCCCTTGTTCTGCTGGCGACTGGAAAGGCTGGTGCGTCGTTTTCGGTTGACGGGTATTAAAGTGATTTGCGGCGATTACCTGAAAACCTCATTAGAGGGGGCCAGTGTGATCTACCTGTACGCATCAAACCTGGATGAAGCAACCATCACTGAACTGGCCGTCAGGCTTTTTGAGCTGGGTGCCGGGATAAGAATCATTACGGTCAGCTATCCGTTGCAGCCCTATCTTGAGACTTCCGGCTGTTCAGGATCGTTTCAATTGCTGGATCAATTCTCAGTGCCGTTTGAGTGGGGAGAGGCGGAGGTGTATGTGCAGATGCTCACGGCTTATTCATCGATTTCTGTTGGGCGTGCTGTTTTTGGTTTGTAGGATGACTATATACAGACTAACTTGCAGGAGGAGCATGTTTTGCGAATTGAAACCGCCAGTTATCTGAGGCTGCATGCTGCGGACCTGGATTTGGAGGGGCCTTTGGTGATTATCCAGAATGGTAAGCTCAAGTATGTTGTGGGGAGCGATGAAGCCCGGCAGAAGAGGGATGAAGCGATTGCTTTGCTGAAGCTGCTTTCGTTTGCGGAAAAGGATATTCTTGAAAAAGAGGTCATGACCCGTAAGGAATTGCTTGATCGCTTAAAAAATAAGTTAGATTGAGAGTGAGTAATATCCTGCATCAAAAGCAAAGCATTCAAAAAGCCCTGTTTGATTACTGCCTTACACTTTAAGTTGTTCTGTTAATGCCCGGTATCAAAACATTCTGTGCACTGAAGTGAGTTTGTTGACGATCCGGTTGCCGTAACGAACAATCAATGACGGCACCTGTTTGTCCGGATACCGGTCAAAACTTTTCTGAATATAAGCCCATGCGGCGTGGGACTGCCTCAAAGGCTTGCTGGCGTGGGGGTGGTTGCCCAGTTCTTTTTTAAAGTCCTCCAGGCGCTGGCTGAATTTAACGGCCAGGGTTTTCAGCTGCATTTCACTGCTGACGGTCGGGTTGCCTATTTTTGAAGAAACTACCAGGTTCAGGTATTCCCGGGTCATTCTCTGCATCATCAATGCCTGTTCCAGAAACCGGAGCTGGCGGGTAAATCCGGGCTTATTGACCAGAGTTGTCTGTCTGAGCAGTAACAGCTGGCGATCCAGTTTGGCCAGCGCTCTTAACAGAGCCGTTGCTTCAGGAGGGGTGGATCTTGCAGGCAGGCTGGCCAGCCAGTTGGCATGTCGGCTGATCACTGGCCAGAGAGAGATAATGGTGGCCAGTAACTGGGAGCTTTCCTTATCGTTGGTGCGTTTTGGCAGGTCATCAATGAAGTTGCTCAGTTCTACCCGGTTTTCCTGAAGCTGGTCACGGGCTTCGTGATCCTGAAAGTCAATTTGCAGTCGGTGAAGGTTGCTGATCAGCTCGTTCAGGACGATTTCCTGTTGCAAAATCGTTTCAGGATAGATACCGCCATGGCGAGGGCTCGCCTCGGATACTGTGGACAGTATCAGCGGCAATAACAGAGCTGCTATGACTGGACGGACGATCATGATGGCTTCCAGGACGGGGTGGTATCCTGGTGTTTATCGGCCCGGTACTCTTTTTCTACAGAGTGGGCGCTTTTGGATAACCTGCATAGATTAGGCAGGTGATAAGGAAAATCACAGAGCAAGCAGATACTCCCTTCCCTGGAAGTCAGACATGCTTTATTTGTATCAAATTTGTTCAGGTATAAACAGCCAGGGCAGAGGGCTCTGGCTGTTTTTTATGCTCATGGGTGCCGGGAGTAAGGTCTGGGATAGGGCGCGTTGTTTTACGACTGCTTGAGCTGTTCCTTGAGCTTATCGGGCACGCCGGTAATGATCAGCTGGTCAGTGCTTTCGTCATAACGAACCTGCCCGCCCAATAGCTCGGCATCAAAGGACAGACTCAGTCCTTTACTACGGCCGGTGTATCGGACCAGGCGGGTGAGGGTTCTGCGTTCCGGCATCATCGGAGCGCTCATATCGTAGTCCCGGGTATTGACGAAACGGGCAAAGTCATCCGGGCCTGCTTCACTGAGGTGGCCGGTCAGCTCCGTCATGGAGAGACTGTCTCCTTCATCCAGCTTGCTCTGGCAGTAATCATAGACCTGTCGTTTGACAATGGTTCGGTTTTCTTCAGAGGGCTCTTCTTTACAATATTCCGTGACTGCCTTCACCAGAGTGTCTGCCTCTTCTTTGCTGCTGCTGGTTTCGCTGCAGCCTATGACCTCCTGGAATACATTGCTGAGTCGTTTTCCCCCCTTGGGGCGCAGGAAGGAAAGGTAGCGGCCCGTTTCAGGGTTATTCTGCCAGTCAGTGAGGTTCACCCGGCAGGCCAGGGACATTCGGGCAGTATCCAGATAGGAGGTGTCTTCAATGGTCAGTTCATCGGTGATGGTGACGCTGCTCTGGCTGCTCAGCATGCAGAGCATCAGGTAACGGGTAAGCCCCTGCTGGTAGTCCGCAAAGAGAACATAGCCGCCCCCCAGGGCTCCTGCTTCATCCAGTCCTTTCCCCAGTTCCTCCAGGAGCTCTGAGGTCAGTTGGATAAAGTCTGTAGCCTGGGTTTCCGACTCCTGCTTCAGGTAGTTTGACAGGCGGGAAGGAAAACTGTTTTCTGCCAGGTCGGAGAACTGGCCATAACATTTGTCCTGTTTTTTGTTATAGGTTTGTAGCAGGTCATCCAGTACCAGCTCCAGGGAGGGGGAGGAAGTGAGTCCAGCCCTGGCCGGAATGGCATGAAGGTTTTCGGCTTCTGGAGCACGCTCCAGCTTATGAACAATAATCTGTTTGATGGTCATGATTCAGGTGTAAGAAGTTCAGGGGTATGGAGAGTCATCCATGGAATGGCCTTATGGTACATTGAGCGTCTTATGATTTCATAACCTTTGACACAGTAGTTGATGCAGAAGTGGCCAGATAAGGATGCTCCATAGTCCGGCAAAAGCCCCCTGTAACCAGAAGATCAGATAGAGTAGCAGCGGCATTTCAATTCCGGAAGGTTGCCAGAATCTCAGTGGCCAGAGCAAAACCAGGCTTATAAGCCCGGGAAGGGCGCGGGTAAAGAACAGCTTCCATGAGGGGGAGAGCTCTGTCAGGGCTGTATGGGAATAAACCAGTATCAGTGAGCAGGCTATGCCGCTCAACAGCCCGGTATAAAACAACAGGCGTTTGTAGGGCAGTAAACCGCTGCCGCCGGGCCCTATCCCCAGACCGCTGTGAAGAATAAGACAGGTGATCATTGGCAGGCTGGAAATGCCCAGAACGAGCAAAAGTTGGCCGGTCAGGTTTAATGAGCGTAACCGGGTTAAAAAAAAGGGTTCATATTGAATCCAGAGCAGCAGAAGTAACAGGCCTATGCCAAGGCCTGCAAGGATCTGGCTGGGGTAATGAACTCCCAGGTAGAGTCGGGAAAGGGCGATCATCAGCACCATGAACAGAGCCAGAAGCCGGTATTCCAGTGACGGGATGACCCAGGATGTCAGCCCCCAGAAAACCACTGCATTCTGGCTGTGTCCGGAAGGCATACCCCAGGGGTTTTCATGGAGGCCGTTGAACAGTTGGGGGTGTTCGTAATAGGGGCGGGGGGAAGCAAACAGCTGACGACCCGAGCCAAAGATAAGCGTGCTGAACAGCACGCCGCAGGCCAGCCGCGCACCGATTGCGAAAAAGCCGGTCCAGTAAAGCAGCGCGGCGATTGCCAGGTAATGGGTGGAATAGGCATGAAGGGATAGCCAGCGCAGCCATGGGTCAGCCGGGGCTAACAGGCGTTGCAGTTCAGCAATAAACTGTACGCTGGTCATCTTTTTTGTCGCTTTTCTTGTGATGGTCGCTGAGGTTTTTGAGGCAATTATTGACCTGTTTGTCCAGCCGACGTTGATTGGGGTCGACCCTGGCCATTAATTGCAGGCTGAGATAAAGGTTGGTGAGTTCACTGACGGTTTTTTCCAGGTCTTCTGTATCCAGCGCTTTTTCTTGTTGTGAGGTTTTTTTCAGGTGCTCAAGAAAGCCTTCCCTGAGTTGTTGAATACCGGTTCTGACCATGGATGAGGCTTCTGTGGGGAGAAGGTGGAGCTCTGTGCTGGTGCTGACCAGAAAGCAGCAATTCTGGAAAGCCAGTTCCTGGTTGTGTCGATACCCTGACGTAAAAAAACGTCGAAGCCCGGTCAGGCCGGAGCCATAAACCAGGTGTTTGTGGATTCTGGGTTGAAGGTGCCATTGGAGGTAATACTCCAGGACGGCAAGGTAGAGCTGCTCTTTGTTTCGGAAATGATAATAGAGACTGCCCGGGTGCATCTCGGTTACCTCTTCCAGCTGCTTGAGAGAGGTCGCAGAAAAGCCTCTTGACCAGAAAAGGCAGAGTGCATCGGCTAGAACCTGTTGTCGGTTGAAGGAAGAGTGTCGTCCCATAAGGCTCATATTTGATTGTTGTCAGACCAATGTAGCAGATTTTTCAGTGGTGGGAACCAGGAAGGGGGTGCCTGAAATTTAATCCTTATGGAGCCTGTTTCCCGGGGTGTGCTAATGTGCAGAAAACGCCTTTCTATCTTTGTCGGCTTTGCACCAATGACAGAATCAATAACAGGAGCCCCCTTATGGCACTGACTCCCTCCACCATGATTGAGCTGGGATTTACCGCACCGGAATTTACCCTTCGTGACGTATTCAGTGAAACGGAAAAGTCCATTGGGGACGTGGCGGGTCAGAAAGGTCTGCTGGTGATGTTTATCTGTAACCACTGCCCTTATGTGATTCATATTGAAGAGGCGCTGGTGGCCCTGGGGAAGGAGTACCATGGAACGGACCTGGGCATTGTTGCAATCAGTGCCAATGATGCCTCTGAATACCCTGAGGATCGTCCGGAGTTGATGGCTGACAAGGCTTATCCATTCCCCTATCTGTACGATGAAAGCCAGGAAGTGGCCAAGGCCTATCAGGCGGCCTGTACCCCGGATTTCTTTCTGTTCGACGGGGATTTGAAGTGCGTTTACCGGGGCCAGTTTGATGGTTCACGTCCGGGGAATAATAAGGCTGTGACCGGTGAAGATCTGAGAGCGGCCATGACGGCCCTGTTGAAAGGCGAGCCTGTCAGTGACAATCAGAAGCCCAGCATGGGCTGCAATATTAAGTGGCGTTAGAATTTCTGCAGCCAGTAAACCCAGTCCCGATAGTGCTGCTTTGGTTCAAAGCGGTTTTTAATGGTTTCCGGAAGGGATGAGAGGCTGTCATCCCGGGTGATCAGAAAGTTTTGCCGACCGTTGTCCAGGGTATCCACCAGCTTAGCAAGATCCTTGATTTCCAGCGCTTTGCCATTGCTGTAAAAGCGCCCGGAAAACGGCCGGTTGTACCAGTATATGATCTGTCCGGGCGCCTGAACGTCTGTGTTTTTTATGGCCAGTTGCAGTGCTTTCTGGGAGGGCTGCCCCTTACCAACGGCCAGAGCGAAGATAACGCCAACCAATAGAATCGGGGTGACCAGAGCGGTGCCCAGAATGAATCGGGAGGAGAGGGGGGATGGCTGGTCTGCCTGCCAGTGGCTGGCCAGCAGCATTGCCATGGCGGGGGCAGCTGGCAGAGCGTACGTCCAGAGAATGTTGCGGGCGAAGGTAAAAAACATCAGGGGGCAGAGCAGGCAAAGCCAGAGAAATGCGCTCCAGGAGATCGCTTTTTTATGGCTAAGGGCTTTTTCCCCGGAAGGGTCATTGGCTCCGGTTTTCCTGTATCGCTCCCAAAGCGTCTTCAGGGCAACAGCGATCATAATGGGGGACCAGGGAAAGCCCCCTTCCAGCCAGTTAACCCAGATGGTGCCAATGGGGTACCGATGGGCATTGCCATATTGATCTCCTTGCCAGCCACTTTCCAGGTAGCGGGAGAAGTGTTCCCCGATAAAAAAGTAGTTTAAAAAACCGGGTGTTTTCAGCTCTGCAGCGATGTACCAGGGCAAGGTCAGCGCCAGGGTCAGGAGGGTGCCGCTGATCCAGGGAAAGGTTTTCCAGAGTCGTATCAGCCGGCGCTCAGGAAGGCACCAGAAGAATACAGGAAGGCCCGCCAGAACCAGAGCGGCGAGGCCCTTTGCCAGAAGACAGAGTGCTGAGCCCACAAAGAACAGGTATTGCCATCGTCTGGCCTGGGAAGCGTCTTCAGAGTGCCAGCCAATCCAGAAACCGGCATGGACGGTCATGATGGCCAGCAGGGTTATGGGCTCCGCCATCAGGGCACCGGAGAGCAGAATAAAGACGGCAGTTGTAGTCAGTATCAGCAGGCTGAGCCGGGCGGTGTTCCGTCCCATCTGGAATAAAACCATTTTCCAGCAGAGCCCCATAACGCCCAGGCTGATCAGAAGAGAGGGCAGGCGGGCGGTAAACTCGTGAAGACCGAGCAGCTTGACCGACAATGCGGGCAGCCAGATAAACAGCGGTGGTTTCCCCCAGAAGGGGATGTTGTAGTCAAACCAGGGGGTTACCCAGTCATTGGTTTCCACCATCAGTCGCACCATTTCTCCATACCGGGCTTCTGTGGTGTCCTGAAGCGGGTACAAGCCCAGGGAGATGAGCCGGATCGCCAGGGCGCTGATGATAATGGTGCGGGCCAGCTGCCACGGGGTAATAGGGGTATTTTTTGCCATGGTCAAACTTCAGGTTTTTTCAGAGGAGCTCTGAGGGACTGTTATTTTGACTTCAGGCGATGAGAATAGTTTCGCTCCCAGGTTTTTTCACCCATGGCCTGGATTTGTTGATCAATCATGTGATCAAAGGTGTCCAGTAACGCCTGGTGGGCCTGGTGGTTGCCACTGGCTTCTCTCAGCAGAAGGACAGTAGCCTCTACGGTAGACAGGGCGCCTTCACCGGGTGTTTTTCGAATACGATAGGTGGAGGCGGTTCGGGGTTGCAGTGACAGGAAGGGCAGGGTTTGCAGCTGGGGGTTGCTGTAAACGATTTTTTTTGCCTTCCGCCAGGTGCCATCGATCAGAATGATGACGTCTGGCTTTGATTTGGACAGGTATTCTTTACTGTTGACTGCCTGTGGGCCAGGAAAGAGCAGAGCACAATTTCGCTGGGAAATCAGTTCCAATAAAGCGGTATGGCTGGAGAAATCTTCACCGATCCATAGCTGGCAGTTACTGATGCCCAGTTTGACGATTCGCGCGGTGTTCATGGGGTGATGGGCTTCTTTCGGGTGCTGAAGAATCACCAGATCCACCCCGGCGGTTTCCGTTGGCAGAGTGTGACAGTAACAATAATTTTCGGGGCGCCGGCAGCGCGGGCATTCAACTCTCGGCATTTATCTTTTTTCGGTGAACAACATTTCGCTTCCCGGTTTTCTGGGGGAAGGTGTCGGAAAACGTTTTTTTTATTGTTCCGGGTTTAATCAAGAGCAAATGGCACGATTGCGCCATTTGCAGAGCTTTTCTCTTTCCCCTGCTTATCAATATAGTGAGGAGAGAGATCAGGCGTGCTTCATCTGGAAAATCAGTTTTTCCGCAGTGCAGTCAAAATCAAAACTGGCCCGGATCACAGCCTGGCCATCCTGGGACAGCGCTTCGGAGCTGATTTTGCAGTTGCCCGCTCCTACTTTGGCGGCATCGGCCTTCAGCTGTTCAAAGCGGGGCTGGGCATCAGGTCCGGTCAGATCCAGGGTCAGCAGAGTGTCGTCTTCACGGATGATGGTGCCCACTTCAACACAGTTGCAGGCAAGGCTCTCGTACTGGTCTTTTTCATTCATGGCTGGGACCTCAAACAGCTTATGGGGTATAAAAAAACCGAAGGAGAACCTTCGGTTTTTTTTGTTATGCAAGCGGGATCATACCCCTGATATGGGATTCATACCAGAATATTCATGACCCACATGGAGAGCAGCGCATTGATGATGCAGATAGCGAACATGATCGGGTAGCGGCGACCATCGGTTTCGACAACACCAAGAATCCGGCCTGCATATTGAATGGTGGACCCCATCAGGTAGATGGCAGGTGCCAGAATGGCAATGTCACGGGCCTGAAGAATACCTTCAGAAGCCAGACCTGCGGTGACGCCCACAGCGCCTCCCATGGACATGATTGCACTCATCAGGACAGCGGCCGCTTCCCCGGGGACGCCAAACAGGCTCATCAATGGTCCGAACACCATGGAGAGAATGTCCAGGAATCCGGTCAGCTTGAGGGCCTTGATGATGATGAAGGCCATCATGACATTGGGGATAATGCTGCCGATCCCGATGTTCCAACCCTTGCGGGCGCCTTCAACGAAGACGTCAGTGATCATTTTTTTGCTGGGTGCAGTTGCTTTGCTGGACATGATCAGATGGCCTCCGCAGTTTTAGCTGAATCTTGTTTTTTTGCCGCTACTTTCAAGTAAAGCCGCATCAGGTTGGCGCCAACGATCTTGAACAGGAAGATGACGCTCAGTGCTATGCCGATAGAGCCGGGCACAGAGGCTCCGCTGGTATCGGTCAGGGTAAAGAGAATGGCGCCAGAGCCAAAGAAGTTGACAATGGCAGCACCGCCGGAGAATTGGAAGGTGGTGAATATGTCCTTTTCAGTCTCATTCAGTTCACCTTCATCCACCAGTCCCTTGGTCATGCCTGCACCAGCGTCTGTGGACTGGAGGCTGCCAATCAGGGCCAGGCCAGTGGTGCCGGGAATACCCATCAGAGGACGCAGTAAAGGGGTAAGCAGCTTCCGGGCTGCCCGCAGAGCGCCAAAATGCTCCAGAACACTGATCATGCCCAGGGCAAACATGGCGGTAGGTACCAGGCTCAGGGCAAACAGAAAGCCATCCCGTGCGCCGCTGCCGCCTGCACCGCGGTAATTGGTTGCGCCCCCGGCCGCATCCTTGATCAGGGTGCCGAAGCTGCCGTTGAGGGTAGTGAAGTCAAAAATGCCATACCACTCTGCGGACTTTAGAGCGCCGGAGAAAAATACAGCGGCAAAGGCCAGAGCCAGGTAGTTGCCTATTGTGACACGGTTTTGGTCACCGACATGGTCATGGCTGCTATCAGTCATGGAGCCCCCTGAGAGTCATTTCAAATCAATTGAGTAAGCGAAATCAGTACTATCGTTCAATACGGAGGGTATAGGTCGGAGAGAGAGGGGGGAATTCGTGGGAGTCGCATGTTTTTTGTGCAAATTACGAATCGCACTTTTCTTGTACTTGTATAGACAAGTTACAGTGTGCCTCAGGACAATCTGTCAGCATTTGGTGAATCGCCCCTGTACAGGAAGGTAATATCTGTTGGGTTGTGGGAGGTTCTGGTTTTCTGAGTGGGTAGGTGTTTTCCCTTTTTTCTTAGTGGTTTCTGGTATAGGCTCCCTGAGCCGCCCGCAGTTTTTCAAGGGTGTGTAAAGAAGCAGAGTGAGCCGTAAGTTCATCCACAGGCAGTCAATTATGTCAGAGAATCCGTCGTCGCTGCGTCGTAACGTCAATATGCTGGGAACCCTGCTGGGTGATGCCATTCGCGATCACAAGGGTGAAGCGTTTTTCAATAAAATTGAGACCATCCGCCAGCTGTCCAAGGCTGCCCGGAATGAGGATCAGGGCAGTCAGGACCGGCAGTCATTGCTGAACCTTCTCCATGGCCTGAAGGACGATGAGCTGGTACCGGTGGTCAGGGCGTTCAGTCATTTTCTCAATCTGTCCAATATTGCCGAGCAGTTTAATACGGTCTCCCGGGACTGTGAGGAATATTACTGTGTTCCTGATCATTTTGGCGAGCTGCTGAAAACATTAAAAAGTCGTGGTTTCAGCCCGCAGCAGATTGCAGAGAGTGCTTCTGAACTGGATATTGAAGTGGTGCTGACAGCGCACCCCACCGAGGTGACCCGGCGAACCCTGATCCAGAAGTATGAGCAGGTGTTCAAGTGCCTCAGTGACCTTGAAAATGAAGGGCTGAAGGACAGGGACAGAAAACGGCTCCAGGAGCGGGTTCGTGAGTTGATTACCCAGGCCTGGCATACCTATGAATTTCGCAGCCAGAGGCCAACACCGGTAGACGAGGCGAAGGGTGGATTTGCCACCATTGAGCACTCCCTCTGGCATGCAGTGCCCCAGTTTGTCCGCTCCCTGGATGAACGACTGCAGGAGCATACCGGAGAGCGCCTGGCGATTGATGCCGTGCCTGTGCGTTTTTCTTCCTGGATGGGGGGAGACCGGGATGGCAATCCTTTTGTTACTGCCCGTGTTACCCGTGAAGTGCTTCTGCTCAGCCGATGGATGGCGGCGGACCTTTACCTGAGAGATTTGAAGCCCCTGATTGGCGAACTGTCCATGAGTGAGTGCAGTGAAGGAATGCGCAAGGCCGTGGGGGATTGCCGGGAGCCATACCGGGCCGTTCTTAAAAAGCTCCGGGAGCGGCTGAGGCAGACCCGGAACTGGTGTGAGCATGCCCTGGCGGAACACCAGAATGCTTCCGATGTTCTGATGGACAATGAAGAACTGCTGAAGCCTCTTCGCCTCTGTTATGACTCTCTCCATGAGTGTGGTCTTGGGGTGATTGCTGATGGCCCGCTGCTGGATATGTTAAGAAGGGCTCACTGTTTTGGTCTGACCTTGATCAAGCTGGATATCCGGCAGGAGTCAGAGCGTCATACCCAGGTGTTGAGTGAGCTGACGAAAGCCCTTGGCCTGGGAGATTATGGCCACTGGGAGGAGTCAGAGCGGCAGACGTTTCTACTGAGGGAACTGCAGAATCCGAGACCGCTGCTGCCCCATAAGTGGTGGCCTTCTGCGGATGTTCAGGAAGTGATTGATACCTGTCGTGTCATTGCCCAGGAAGGTGAAAGGGCTTTGAACTGCTATGTGATTTCCATGGCGACTCAGCCATCGGATGTACTGGCCGTTGCTTTGTTGCTCAAGGAGTGTGGTGTTGACTTTGATATGCCAATAGCGCCGCTGTTTGAGACGCTGGATGATCTTGATCATGCGGCGGACTGTATTCAGCACCTGCTGACTCTGCCCTGGTACCGGGGTTATTGTCACGGTGGTCAGATGGTCATGATCGGTTATTCAGACTCTGCCAAGGATGCAGGCTGGATGGCGGCGGCCTGGGCTCAATACCGGGCCATGGAGGCGGTGACCCGGGTTTGTAAGAATGCAGAGGTCAAGCTGACCCTGTTCCATGGTCGTGGTGGCACCATTGGCCGGGGCGGTGGCCCAGCCCATGCGGCGATTCTTTCCCAGCCCCCGGGTTCGGTGAACAATAAGCTGCGGGTGACGGAGCAGGGGGAAATGATCCGTTTCAAGTTTGGTTTCCCCATGGTGGCCGTGCAAAGCTTGATGCTGTATGCCAGCGCCACTTTGGAGGCGACACTGTTGCCGCCGCCGGTTCCGGAGCAGAAGTGGCGGGATGTGATGGATCAACTGGCGGCGGATTCTGTCAAAACCTATCGGGGCATTGTCCGTGACGAACCGGACTTTGTGCCCTATTTCCGGGCGGTGACGCCGGAGCTTGAGCTGGGCAAGCTGCCCCTTGGCTCCAGACCGGCAAAGCGCAAACCGGATGGTGGAGTAGAAAGCCTGCGAGCTATTCCCTGGATTTTTGCCTGGACACAAATCCGTTTAGTACTGCCTACCTGGCTGGGTTGTGGTGAAGCTTTGTCCCGGGCCGTGGAGGCAGGGAACCAGGAAGTGCTGCAGGAAATGATTGAGCAGTGGCCCTTTTTCAAGGCCCGGCTGGAGATGCTGGAGATGGTCTTTATGAAAACCGATCCCCAGCTGGCCAAGTATTACGAGGATCAGCTGGTTCCTCAAGAGCTCAAGCACTTGGGTGAACGCCTGAGAGCAATGCTGGCCTCAGCGGTTCAGGTGCTGATTGATTTGAAGGGGGGGGATGAGCTGATGTCGTCACACCCCAGGATCAAGGAGGCGATTTCACTGCGAAATCCCTATACGGACCCACTGAACTTCCTTCAGGCGGAGCTGCTGCAACGGGTTCGCCAGCAAGGTGATTCCTGTGAAGGCCAGCAGTTAGAACAGGCTTTGATGATCACTATTGCTGGTATCGCAGCCGGAATGCGTAATACCGGGTAGCCTTTTACCGGCTGGCTTTCTGATCAATAGTAAACCCGAACCTCAAATTTCTGGAGTTCGGGTTTTTTCTTTTTTGCTGCTTTTTTCTGGTTTATTTCTCTATTATTAGGCGCTTGGTTTGCCTTTTTTTTCGATAGGTTGGTTTTGGATTTTCAGGTTTTCCTGTTTTTGTTTCGGAAAGCGGTTGTTTGTCTCGGTGAGTTCGATTTGAAAAGGTGGGTTTTTGCGGGTTTCTGGCGGTGGGTGGTGATTATTACTTGATCGGCTGTGATATCTGACAGTGTTGCTATCCAGGGTTTTAAGCGTTAATGGGGGTTGATCGCCATGAACATGGAGCCAATATGTCGCAGTCGTTTAATGTTCTTCATCAGCCGAGACCGTTTTATCTGGTGTTCTTTATAGAGCTCTGGGAGCGGTTTGGTTACTACGGGCTGCAGGCCCTTCTCGCAGTCTATTTTGTCCGTGAACTGGGCATGAGTGACTCGGAATCCTTTGTGACTTTTGGCGCCTTCAGTGCTCTGGTTTACGGCCTGGTGGCCATTGGTGGTTTTCTGGGGGATAAGATTCTGGGCACCAAGAGAACCATGGTGCTTGGGGCTGTGGTGTTGACCGCCGGCTACCTGATGATGGCCATGGCTGGCAGTGACAGGGCCCTGGTTTACCTGGCACTTGGGTCAATCGCTGTGGGTAACGGTCTGTTCAAGGCAAATCCGTCCAGTCTGCTGGCTAAATGTTATCAGGAAGGTGACAGCCGTCTGGACGGTGCGTTTACCATGTATTACATGGCCATCAATATTGGCTCTTTCCTGTCTATGATCGGGGTGCCCTATATCGCGGACCATTTCGGCTGGAGTGTGGGTTTTCTCTGCAGCGCTATTGGCCTGCTACTGGCCCTGGTGAACTATTTTGTGATTCGGCACTGGGTCGCCGATGTGGGCTCTGAGCCTGATTTCAAGCCAGTGCCGGTAAAAACCGTAGCGGTTGTTCTGGCCGGAGTGCTTGCTTCCTGTTTTGCCAGTGCCTGGATTCTTAACCATCTGGTGGTTGCCAATGTCCTGCTGAGTCTGGTGGGTGCCGGTGTGGTGCTGTTTTTCCTGAAAGAAATTGCCGCTGCCCGGGGCAGTGAGCAGCGTCGGATGGTCGTGGCCCTGGTACTGATGCTGGAAGCCATTGTGTTCTTTGTGATGTACATGCAGATGCCCACGTCGTTGAATTTCTTTGCCATCAATAATGTTGAGCATGATGTTCTTGGTTTTACCATCAATCCGGTGACCTTCCAGTCCCTGAATCCCTTCTGGATTATGCTGGCCAGCCCGGTGCTTGCCTATCTCTATAACCGCTCAGGCAGCCAGGGGAAAGGGATGAGCATGCCGGTCAAGTTTGCTTTCGGGATGCTGTGCACATCGGCCAGCTTCATGGTTCTGCCCCTGGCAGCTAAATTTGCCAGTGGTCTTGGACTGGTTTCTCCGGGCTGGATTGTCCTGAGCTACTTCTTCCAGTCCATCGGGGAGCTGCTGATCAGTGGCCTTGGGTTATCAATGGTGGCCCAGCTGGTACCGGCCCGTCTCCATGGATTTATCATGGGCGCCTGGTTCCTGACCACCTCCGCAGCTTCTGTGATTGCGGGTTATGTGGCGGGCCTGACTTCTGTGGATGCAGGAAGCACTGCAAGCGCTCTTGATACGCTGCCGGTTTACAGCCACTTTTTTGAAACCATGGGGTTGATTGCGGTGGGGATGGCTGCCCTGATGTTTCTTACATCGCCTCTGCTGAACCGGATGATGGCTTCTGAGGACGGTTCTGAAGGGGTGGCAGTGGCTGCCTGATTTATAAAACCATAGTCTTTTTCGGTTTCCCCTTTGAAAACTGGACTACATTCTTCAGCGGTACGATCAATTTTATTGATCTTTTGAGCCTGAAGGATTTGTCGATGAGGAGTGGGTATGCCATTTGTGACGGTGAAAACGGTCAAGGGGCTTCTGAATGAGATTCAGAAGCAGGAGGTTCTGGAGGGGGTAGCGGAGGTACTGGTTAAGGTGGCTGCTGGAGGGGAGCAAGGTTTTCAAGAGGCTGTCTGGGTGGTGATTGAAGAGCAGGAACCAGGCAACTGGTTTCTGGGAGGGGAGAGCCCGGAATTGCATGCTTCCAGGCAGAAGCGGGTTGGCTAACCAGGAATGAAGGCAAGGCTATAGTAATAGATACCACTCAGCCAACCTGCACAACAACATGGATTCAAGGATCGGACATTCCCAGTTGCCTGGCAGCACGATGCAACCGGATCAGAAAGCGGAGAATGAGAAAGAGGCCGATCAGCCCGCTTTCTCAAAACCCGCAGCCCCTGAAAGGCGTTTACCGAAGAAACCCTCATTTATTAATCTGACGGTTAACCAGCCTTTAGGTAAAAGAAGGAGTGCTGTTTGGAATGAGGTGAAGCCTGAAGGCCTCCGGGAAGAAAAAAGTCAAAAAAAGAGTGAGTTGAAATCCACTCTACTGTCGGATAAAACTTCCACTGTGGCTGGTGATGAGCAATTTCTTGTGTCCCCTGGGGTATCTGCCAAAAAGCTCGAATGGGTTGATAAAAAAAGGGAGCCTGTAGGCCATTCCAGTGGAGGTTGTTCTGAAGGCTTTCTGATTGACTCATCTCCGGTTTCAGAAGTAAGTGACCGTCAGGATAAGGGCTTTCCTGAAAATGTGTATGTGAAGGTTGCCAGGGGTGCCAAGACACCGACTTTAATGAATGAATGGGAGGTGCTTGAAAAACTGACAGAAAAAAAGGAGCACCCAGGGATTGTAAAATGTCTTGGGATCAAAAAGACGGGACAGGAAGTCCGGTTGTTCCTTAAAGGTTGTTCTGGTGGTTCCCTGGCAGACAGTATTCAAAAACAACGTACGATAAAGGAAATTATTTCCCTGCTTTCAGGTATTGCGGCTGCTGTCCGTCATATTCATCTGTGTGGGATTACCCATTATGACCTTCATGTGGGGAATGTTTTGCTGGATGAGGAGGGTCAGCCGGTTCTGGCGGATTTTGGGGTGGCCACAGAGAGTTCCAAACTGGTATATCGGGTCAGCCATGAGGATTCAAACAATAATCAGATGATAGAAGTAGATGTCAATGGCTTTCCAAAGGTGACCGATGACTCAACCATTCACTCCCCTCCTCTGGAAGTTCCTCCTGATCAGACCACTTCTTACCTTGCCCCGGAGTCTATGCACTTTGCCAACGGGGTATCCAATAATGCCTCGGATATTTTTGGTCTTGCCCAAATTGGCCTGGCTCTGCTGATGAGGGAGGCAAAGGTACCTGCCTGGAGAAAAAATGCTGAGACAGGGATTATGGAGGATTTTTTTTCTGCGAACCCAGAGGCTGAGGGTAATATCCTGATGCGGTTCCCTGACTCGGAGAAACCTTTTGTGAATCAGTTGATTGAGCTTCTTAAGCCCTGCCTTGAGATTGGTTGGCACAAGAGGCCGGGCCTTGATGAGCTCAGTTCTGGCCTGCAACGTATTCTGGAGAGCATTAATGTGGGCGAACACTTTGAAGAGTCAAGGGATATCAGCCAGGAAAGTGGATATGGTTCCTCTTCAGAAAAAAACTCTCCAGATGGAGAAGGCTAATTTGTTCTGTTCGGGGTTTAATCAATACTCTGTCGTATAGTTTATTAAACCGTCAATCATCTTATTGTGTGTTGTTTTTTACAGTTCAGGAGGCCTGATCAGGCCTTTTTGCTTGCTATTGGCAGCCTCACTGCTTCATTATTCCTGATGAGTGATCAATAAAAACAACAGGAAATGCTCATGAAGTGGTGGACATCTGTCTTTTGTACCCTGTTTCTTTCTGCTGTATTTCTGCCGGGGAGTGGGCCGGTTTTTGCCGGTGCGACTGCGGAAGAGGTGGCAGCAACCCTCAAACGAAAAACGCTGATTTTTGCCGCTCCCATGTGGGAAGGCTATACCCATAAAGATGGTTCAGGTCTTTACTGGGAGATTCTCAAGGAAGTGTATACGCCTCTTGGATTTAAAGTCCGGCTTAAAAACATGCCCTGGAACCGCAGCATGAAACTGATGACTGAATACCGGACCATTGATGGCGTTCCCGGTGAAGGCCTGGACTCGGACTATAACAGCCTGACGTTCAGCAAATACCCTCTGGAGCCAGAATACCTTGCCATTGCCTATGAAAAAGGTGTCGTAAAGCCCTTTGATCAATTCCCGGATTTGACGGGCAAGGTGGTGGGAATGCGTGAAGGCTATAACCTGATTCCCGAAGGGGAGCGGTACGGGCAGTTCAAGCTGAAAGAATTCATTAACATGGAAAAGGGCATGGCACTTCTGGAGGCCGGTATCATTGATGTTCTGGTGGATGAACTGGCTGAAATTGAAGCGGTGGCTAATAGGGAGGGAGTGGACCTGGGGCAATTTGAAATTGCTGAGTTTGAGACGGGGGACTACTACTACATGACCTATGGGGATGGCTTCAGAGGTAAACCCTTGGCCGATATTTTTGACGCCCGGATTGAAGAACTGGCCAGAAAAGGGAAACTGTCAGCGCTTTATGAGAAGTGGGAAGTGGATATTCCTGCGCCACTGACGCAACTGGCTGAGAAGAGTCCGGCCCAGCCCCGCTGATACACTTCTGAGACAATTTGGGCTAACTCTGACAAAAAATGAGGGTATGCTTTCCAGGCTCTTGTGGCAGCCCCGCCCTGGAGTCTGAAACGGTTTCCTATTGTATTGTCAGGACGTGCACACCCTCATGAAGAAGTGGATTCTTGCCCTGTTTTTTGCCCTGTTTTTTGCCCTGGCCCTGGCCGGTGCTTTCTTCCTTTTTTCACCACTGCACAGCCAGCCGGACTGGTCTTATCAAACCACCGTCGTTGACCAGGGGCGTATTGAAGCGATGGTTTCCACCTCTGGCACCCTGGAAGCGGTGGCAACGGTGACGGTGGGGGCTGAGATTTCCGGACGGATTGAAACGCTCTATGCGGACTATAACAGCCGGGTCCAGAAGGGAGAGCTACTGACCCGCATTGATGATCGCTCCCCCCGCTCCGTAGAGCAGCAGGCAAGGGCTGACCTGGCCCTGGCAGAAGCGGCCCTGTTGAAAAGTGAAGCTTCCCTTCAGGAGGTCAAGGCCCGCTTTGCCTTTCAAACCAGCGAGTATCACCGCATCAGGGATCTGACTCGGAAGGGGCATGCCACCGAAAGCGAACTGGAAAAAGCGCTGTCGGAACAGAAAATGGCCAGGGCACAGATTGCCATTGCTGAAGCGGAGATCAGCCGAACTCAGGCAGACCTTGAGAAGAAACAGGCGGCCCTTGAAGAGGCGCGGCTGGACGTAGAACGGACGCGGATCTATTCCCCGGTGGATGGCATTGTCCTTGAGCGCAAGATTGAGCAGGGGCAGACCGTCAACGCCAACCAGAACACTCCGGAGCTGTTTATCCTTGCCGAGGATCTTCAGCGTATGCAGATCAAGACCGATGTGGACGAAGCGGACATAGGCCAGGTTCAGGAGGGGCAGGCAGCCCGGTTCACTGTCGATGCCTACCCGGACCGGGTTTATCAGGGGCTTGTTGAGCAGGTTCGCCTTGCGGCAACCATTGAGTCGTCCGTGGTGACCTATACCGTGATCATCTCTGTGGATAACTCCGATCTCAGCCTGTATCCCGGAATGACCAGCAACGTAGATATTATCACTGGGGAAAGAGCCAATAGCCTGCGGATCCCCAACAGTGCCCTCCGGTTTTCAGCTCCCAAGTCCTGGCTTGATACGGCTCCTGTTGCCAGGAACCCATTGCCAGACAATCTGTTCAGTTCACAGAAGCAGAAACAGGACGTTCAGCAGTTGTTTCTCTCCTTGAGGCAGAGCCGGGAGAAGGGGAGTGAGGGGGTCAACCCGGCCAGACAGAGCCCACGCTCTGAACTGGTGGCTCTGGTTGGAGAAGAGCGGGCCAGGTTGATTCTGCAGTATATGCGGGAAAAGTCTGCCAACCCCGCTGGCAGTGCTGGCAGGGTGTCCAAAGTCTGGTTGCTCAGGGAAGGTAAGCCCACTCTGGTCCGGTTGAAAACCGGCCTGGCGGATCAACAGTTTACTGAGGTGATGTCAGGACCGGTTCAGCCGGGGGATACCCTGATTCTGTCGGCCAGGAAGGAGCAGGGGTAATGTCGTTGATAACCCTTTCCCGGGTGTGTCGCTCTTACCCGGTTGGTCGGCAGCGGCTGGATGTGCTGAAAAATGTATCGTTGACCATCCATCAGGGAGAGTTTGTGGCTTTGATGGGGCCTTCCGGGTCTGGCAAATCCACCCTGATGAACCAGCTGGGTTGCCTGGATCAGCCCAGCAGTGGCGATATCGTCCTGGATGGACGGCAACTGTCTCATTGCAGTGCCGATGACTTTGCCTGTATTCGCCGGGACACCATCGGTTTTGTTTTCCAGCAGTTCAACCTCCTGCCACGGCTGACGGCCCTGGATAATGTGGCTCTGCCCCTGCTCTACGCCGGGAAGCATCGTGCCCAGGCCAGGGAAAGAGCCATGGAGTGTCTCAGTGCGGTGGGGCTGGCTGAGCGATCCAGTCATCGGCCCTCTGAACTTTCTGGAGGTCAGCAGCAGCGGGTTGCCATTGCCCGGGCGATCGTTAACCAGCCCCGGTTGATTCTGGCCGATGAGCCCACGGGGGCTCTGGATACCCGGACCGGTGAAGAGATCATGAGCCTGTTTACTGAACTTAACCGCCAGGGCATCACTCTGATCGTCGTGACCCATGAACCGGAAATTGCCCGTTATGCCAAACGTCAGTTGTTGTTCAGGGATGGGGAGCTGGTGTCCGATTCAGCTTCCCGGGCTGCCAGGGAGTCGGATGTTCTATGAAACTGGTTGAGACATTGATGACCGCCCTGTCCGCGCTGGCGGCTCACAAATTGCGCAGTTTTCTCACCATGCTGGGGATTATTATCGGGGTCTCCTCGGTGGTGGTGATGATGGGGCTGGGCGGTGGTGCCCAGAAAGAAGTGGAAGCCCAGATTGATGCCATGGGCACGAATATGCTGGTGATCCGCAGTGGTGCCCGGCATGGGGGTGGGATCAGCATGGGGGCCGGTGTGGTGCCCCGCCTTCAAAACAGCGATGCCCGTGCCATAGCGGATGAGGTTTCCGGTGTTCGCTATGTTGCTCCCCAGCTGTTTGGAAAGGTTCAGGTGGTTCGGGGAAATACCAACTGGTCCACCAGTCTGCAGGGTGTGACACCGGACTACCTGAAGGTTCATAACTGGCAGCTGGCCCAGGGCTATGAACCGGATGTCAGGAGTTGGCGTGGCAGCAGCAAAGAAGTGCTGCTTGGAGCAACCGTGGCCAGAGAGTTGTTTGACACAGAAAATCCCCTTGGGCAGCCGATTCGCATCAATAAGGTGCCTTTCATTGTCAGTGGTGTGCTTAAACCCAAGGGTGAGAACATGATGGGAAATGATCAGGATGATTTTATGCTGGTGCCCATGGCCACTGCCCGAAAGCGGATTCTGGGGGTGAACAAGTCTGCTCCGGACCGGGTGAATATGATTGCCGTACAGGTAGCCGATCTTCAGGATATGGAGGCGGTAAGTGGGCAGATTCGTTCGCTACTGGCTCAGCGGCATAAACTCAAACCCGGCCAGGAAAGTGCTTTCAGGGTCACCAATTTAACCGAGAGAATGACCATGAGGGCGGAGACCAGCCAGATTTTCAACAGCCTGCTGGCGGGGGTTGCCTGTGTCTCGCTGCTGGTGGGGGGGATCGGCATTATGAATATCATGCTGGTTTCAGTGACAGAGAGAACCCGTGAGATTGGTGTCAGGCTGGCTCTGGGAGCACGGAGAAAAGATGTGCTGCTGCAGTTTTTGATTGAAGCGGTTGTATTGTGCGGCATTGGTGGTGTTCTGGGTATTTTGCTGGCTCTGGCGGGATTGACCGGGGCTGAGTACCTGACGGGATTACCGGTTTATATCCAGCCCTGGGTGTCTGTGGTCAGTGCCCTCTTTTCGGCCCTGATCGGACTGTTCTTTGGTTTTTACCCGGCCCGCAAGGCGTCCCGGTTAAATCCGGTGGATGCGCTTCGATACGATTGATTTCCGGGAAAAACGACAGGTGGCAACTTATGGTTTCTTTGTCGTTAACACTGCTATAAGATTCGGTAACATACCGATAACAACAAAGCAAGAAATGCGATGGAGAGATTGTGACGGACGTAGTCATCAGTGGTACCGGGTTGTACACCCCTCCAGACGCCATCAGTAACGATGAGCTGGTCGAAGCATTCAACACCTGGGTAGACCGGGAAAATGAGAAAAACGCAGAGGCAATCGCAGCTGGAGAAAAAGAGCCTTTAGCCAGAAGCAGCAGTGAGTTTATCGAAAAGGCCTCCGGCATTCACAGCCGTTACGTGATTAACCGTGAAGGGGTGCTTGACCCGGATCGTATGGTTCCGGTGATTCCGGAACGGGATAATGAAGATCTTTCGGTTCAATGTGAAATGTCACTACATGCCGCCCGAGGGGCTCTGGCTCAGGCTCAGGTAGATCCTGCCCAGGTGGATATGATCATTGTCGCCTGTTCCAATATGCAGCGGCCCTATCCGGCCATGGCCATCGAAATACAGCAGTATCTTGGTAGTGAGGGCTATGGGTACGATATGAATGTGGCCTGCTCCTCAGCCACTTTTGGCATCAAGGCGGCAACCGATGCCATTCGAAGCGGCAGTGCCCGCAGGGTACTGATGGTCAATCCTGAAATCTGTTCAGGCCACCTTAATTTCAGGGATCGGGACAGCCACTTTATTTTTGGGGATGCCTGTACGGCAGTATTGCTGGAAGACGCTGCTGTGGCCCGTCGTAAAAACGGCTATAAAGTGTTGGGCTGCCAGCTCTGGACTCATTTCTCAAACCATATCCGCAATAACTTCGGTTTTCTCAACCGGGGGGATGAAAAAGGGATCGGTTCACTGGACAAGCTGTTTGTTCAGAACGGGCGAAAAGTGTTTAAGGAAGTTTGCCCTCAAGTGGTGCGGCACATCGCCGGACATCTGGATTCATTGCAGTTGACCACGGGGGATCTGAGCAGGCTGTGGCTGCATCAGGCGAACCTGAACATGAATCAGCTGGTGGCCAGAAAGCTTCTGGGGAGAGATCCCGGGGAAGGCGAAGCACCGGTGATCCTGAATGAATACGCCAATACCAGCTCTGCGGGTTCCATTATTGCGTTTCATAAACATTCCCATGACCTTTCCACCGGTCAGAAAGGGGTGATTTGTTCCTTTGGTGCCGGTTACTCCATCGGCAGTGTAGTGGTTGAGAGACTTTAGTGAATCGTCAGGTAAGCCCCTGGCTATGCCGGGGGGACTCCCCTAGGGTATACCAGGGCTTCGGTAGTTGATCTCAATATCTCTGCCATGAACCCTGCATCCTTTCCCTCACCCCAGCCCTCTCCCAGAGGAAGAGGGGGATTTCTGGTGCAAACTTTTTAGGCCCTCTCTCTTTGGGAGAGGGCAAAAGCCAGCCAACTCCCCCCAAGCGCTTTTTTCCAGGAACCAAGGTTTTGGTCCGCGCCCCGGGGGCAATAAAAGCCCTTTGAGGGCGTCACCTGATAAGCCTGCGGTTTTGCCGGAGGTCAGTTAACTTTGTACGAACTTGTCACCAGCGTTCCGCCTGTATATCCTTGTCGGTTTTTCCAAAGCGTAATATAAGCCACGCCCTATTTGCGGCGCCTCAATCATAGCTGCCAGGATGGCCCGATCGATCATCTGGATCCGGGCCAGGGCTGCCAAGGGGTCAAGGCTGACAACAGGAGCTTTTCATGCGTGTGATTCTGCTGGGCGCCCCGGGTGCTGGAAAGGGGACTCAGGCCCAATTCATCATGGAAGAATACGGTATACCCCAGATCTCCACCGGGGATATGCTGCGTGCGGCCATTAAAAACGGGACTGAGCTGGGCAAAAAAGTCAAGGCGGTCATGGACTCCGGTGCCCTGGTATCCGATGACATCATTATTGCCCTGGTTAAGGAGCGTATCGCAGAGAATGACTGTGCCAACGGTTTTCTGTTTGATGGTTTCCCCCGTACCATTCCCCAGGCGGAAGCTCTGCGGGAAGCCGGTGTCGATATTGACCACGTGGTGGAAATTGCGGTTGATGACGAAGAGATCGTCAAGCGTATGAGCGGTCGCCGGGTTCATCCGGAAAGTGGTCGTACCTACCATGTGGTCTTCAACCCACCGGCAGAAGAGGGCAAGGATGATGTAACCGGTGAACCTCTGGTACAGCGTGCTGATGACGAAGAAACCACCGTTCGCAAGCGCCTGGGCGTGTATCATGAGCAGACCGCCCCTCTGGTGGACTTTTACCAGAAGCTGGATGGGGACACCCGCTATAGCCGGATTGAGGGTGTAGGTTCTGTTGATAGCATCAAGGCACATGTATTGACAGCGTTGAAACCTGTGACTGCCTGAACCACTTTTTCAGTCAATCAACCATCGGGACGCTCAGGCGTCCCGAATTGCGTTCTAATGAACGGTTTGAGTATTAACCATGAAACTCCTTGCCCTGGATACGGCCACTGAAGCCTGCTCGGTCGCCTTGAATGTGGATGGTGAAGTGCTGGAGCGCTTTGAAATCATGCCTCGTCGTCACAGCCGTGAGCTGCTGCCCATGGTGGATGGTCTGCTGGCAGAGGCGGGTCTCAGGCTGGCTGAACTGGATGCCCTGGCCTTTGGCAGGGGGCCCGGGGCTTTTACCGGGCTGCGGGTGGCGACCGCCATGGTTCAGGGGTTGGCTTTTGCGGTGGATCTTCCCGTTATTCCGGTATCGACCCTGGCCGCTCTGGCTCAGCAAGGGTACAGGGAAAAGGGGGTCATTCATGTGCTTTCGGCGATTGATGCCCGGATGGGGGAGGTCTACTGGGGTGCGTTTGCTGCAACCGATGGGGTGATGTCGCCCTTGATGGATGAAATCGTGGTGGCGCCTGAGCTTGTTTCTGTGCCTCCTGTAAAGGCATCCTGGTTTGGTATGGGTACTGGATGGACCTTCAAGGATCAGTTGAATGCCGACGTGATCGACAGTGTTGTCGAAGCCTGGCCCCATGCCTGGGATATCGCTGTACTGGCCGCGGCTGACTTTAAAGAAGGTCGCTTGCTACCCGCCGAACAGGCCATGCCGGTTTATCTGCGCGATAAAGTGGCACTGAAAAAATCAGAGCGTTAATCTATTTAAGATTGATTACATCCTGCAGTTCACTTCAGGAGCCTGTCGTAAGTCCTGAAGGCCTCTGGAACAGTGTTAAGGATTTCATAAAAGGATTAAGGGAGTGCTTTGATTGGACACTTTACAGCTCATTATTCTGGCCTTGATTCAGGGCATCACTGAGTTTCTTCCCATCTCCAGTTCAGGTCATTTGATATTGCCTGCTCAATTGTTTGGCTGGGAAGATCAAGGGCTGGCTTTTGATGTAGCCGTTCATATGGGTACCCTGGCTGCAGTGGTCGCCTATTTCTGGAAAGACCTGATGGCCATCGCCCGTGACTGGTTGGGAGCCCTGGTTGGAAAAGGGGCTACCTTTAACAGTCGCCTGGGCTGGTATCTGATTTTCGCTACTCTTCCAGCGGTTGTACTGGGCCTGGTGCTGAAAAAGACAGGTTTTGATGAAGCCATGAGAACCATGGCCGTTATCTGCGGTACCACCCTGATTTTCGGTGCTTTGCTGGGATGGGCCGACCTCCGGGGAAAGCGCATTCAGCCCCTGGAACAGATGACTTTTCCCCAGGCACTCTTAATTGGCTTTGCCCAGGCTCTGGCATTGATTCCCGGAACCTCAAGGTCCGGAATCACCATGACGGCAGGTTTGATGCTGGGAATGACCCGTGATGCCGCCGCCCGTTTTTCCTTTCTTTTATCGATACCGGTTATTGTCGGTGCGGGCAGCCTGCTTACGGTAGACTTGCTGAAAAGCCCGGTGCCTGTTGACTGGGGTGTATTGACCCTGGGTGCAGCGATTTCCGGTATCAGCGCCTGGGTCTGTGTTCATTGCTTCCTGTCGTTTATCAACCGCATCGGTTTGATGCCCTTTGTGATTTACCGGATGGTGCTGGGTGTTGTTCTTCTTGGGTTTGTGCTTGCTCAGTAAGGGGAGCATTACTGCTCCCCGTTGGCGTTAGTGGCTGGTTTCAACCGCTTCAGGTGTCACTTCTTTTTCCTCGGACTTGAGCTCTTCGGGCAGGATAAGGTTGGCCAGAACCGTGACAATGGCTCCCATGGCAATGCCATTGCCTGCAACGGTCTGCAATGCGGAAGGCAACTGGGTAACCAGCTCGGGCCGGTAGGTGACGGCCAGTCCGGTAGCCACTCCCAGGGTCAACACCATGCTGTTTCTCCGGGAGAACTCAATGGACTTGATAATCCCGATTCCCCCGGAAAGGATCATACCGAACATGATCAGCCCGGCGCCGCCAATGACGGGTTGTGGAACACTGGCGATCAGTGCCCCCAGTTTTGGCAGTAGCCCGGCTGCCACCAGAATGCCTCCGGCAGCGATCACCACAAAGCGACTGGCTACCCTTGTCACACCCACCACTCCGATGTTCTGACTGAAGGACGTCGTAGCAGTACAGTTAAAGAACCCGGCAATAATACTGTTTACCCCTTCCCAGCGAATGCCGGCACTCAGTCGTTTGCTGTCCAGCTCAGTGTCGCAGTAATTGGCAAGGGCCAGATAGTCGCCGGTAGATTCAACCATGGAGACCATATAGGCAATGCTCATGGCGATGATGGCACCAAGGTGGAACTCCACTCCAAAATGCAGTGGGTTGGGGATGGCGATGAGAGAGGCCTCCATGAAACTGGAAAGTTCCAGCCTTCCCAACAGAAACCAGAGGATATAGCCCACCAGCAGTCCGATTATGATGGCCGCAGCTGAAATAAACCCTTTAAACCACTGGTTCAGGAAGACAACGGTCACCAGGACAGCCATGCCTACACCAAGGTTGATCAGGCTGCCATAGTCTTCTGCGCCCTGGCCGCCCCCCAGCCAGTCGACCGCGACGGGGAAAATGGTCATGCCGATCAGGCAGACAACGGTACCGGTCACCACCGGAGGGAATAGCTTCCTGACCTGGGGCATGATAAAGCTCAGAAGGATTTCAACCAGGCCTCCGGCAATGGTTGCGCCAATCACCGCGGCATAGCCATATTGAAAGCCAATGGATATGGCCACCCCAACAAAGGCAAAGCTGGTTCCCTGAATAACGGGTAACCTGGCTCCCAGAGGGTAAGGCCCAAGTCCTGATGCCTGAACGATACTCCCTATACCTGACATAAGCAGTGAGGCATTAACAAGAATCACCGTTTCCTGAATGGAAAAACCAAGGACCGAGGCAATCACCAGCGGGGCGCCAATGATGCCGGGGAGGGCGGCCAGAAGATGCTGAAGCCCCAGGACCAGGCATTTTGCCAGGGGAGGGCGGTCATTCAGCTGGTAATAAAGATCCATTGTTTCCTCCTTTAAAGCGCCGGACAGGGCGTCTTTAAATTGCGCGGTTATGATTATCGGGTTTGAAAAAGGTCAAACGTCTTGCGTTGCGGAAAACGGTATCGATTATGTATTAGATGTGCTTTGGGCTATTTATAAACCCTTGTCGTTATTGTTTCTTGATACAAATCAACTGTTTATAATATTGAAGATTCAGCGTTCAGAGGCGGATGAAGGATTGTCTTTTTTCTGGCCACTTTATTTTGGTTAGGTTTTGGCCAGGAATGTTTTTCATGGAAGAGGGGGTTTCTGATACCGATCTCCATTTTTTACAGAGCTCACTTTATGTCTCCCGGTTTCTTTATTGTTCATTCGTCAGGTGGTCATCATCCGATTTGTCTGGAAACGTTAGCAGCGGATACCGGGTTTACCCTTTGTTCTGATCATCAGTCCCTGGAACCGGGCTCATTGGTTATCCGCTACTCTTATGACGGTCTGTGCCTGCAACGGGCCGGGTCAAAGGAAAAGCCGGTGCTGGTGGATTTTGTCGGCGGAAAAGCAGGTCATCGTCGTAAGTTTGGTGGAGGGAAAGGGCAGGATATTGCCAAGGCCGTTGGGCTGAATAAGGGGGTAAAACCTTCTGTGGTGGATGCCACCGGAGGGCTTGGTCAGGATGCCTTTGTGCTGGCCAGTCTTGGGTGCCAGGTGACGCTGATTGAGCGTTCACCGGTGATTGCCGCTTTGCTTGAAGATGGCCTTTACCGGGCCAGCCTTAATGCTGAAGTGGCTGGGGTGGTTCAGAGGATGTCCCTGATTAAAGGGGATGCCGTTGACGTCATGGATTCCATGGTGCAGGACAGCCAGATAACGGATGTCGTTTATTTGGATCCGATGTTTCCCCACCGGGAAAAATCAGCCCTGGTGAAAAAGGAAATGCGGCTTTTTCAGGATCTGCTGGGAGAGGATCAGGATGCCGATGGACTGCTGGAACCGGCATTAAAACTGGCGGAATACCGGGTGGTGGTCAAGCGGCCAAGGCTGGCTCCAGACCTGAATCAGCAGGAGCCCACCTATCGGTTGGAAGGGAAAGCGTGCCGCTATGATATTCACGCCCTCAAGCGCTTTTCGTAGGTTGCTGCTGAACGAAGTGAAGCGCAACAGAAAATCTGAATGCACAGGATACAAATATCCGGTGTTCAAACGGCTTTTGGTTTAGTTCCCCCTCTTCAGACAGAGGGGGGAGCGATTATGCCGTAACCGGCGTTTCGCTGACCTTTTCTCCAGCAATACCGTAACGGCTGGTCTGGTGAATGCTGTGACGAATCTCTGTGGTTAACAGCAAGTGCGCCTGGTCAGCTACTTTCTGGATATCCTCACCAAAGACCAGCTTATTGGTCAGGGTGATTTCCAGAACGCCGTTGGCACGCATTTCTTCAATAAATTTCCTGAACAGGGATTTATCGAAGAACTCCGGTGCATTCAGGCCATGTATGATGGAGAGGCGCTGAGCCAGAACCTGGCTCTGGTGCTCCAGGGCCTCCTGCTCAATATTGCCGCTTTCATTACGCAGCAACAGGCTGACCACCATATAAAAGCGTTCCAGTGTCTGAATGATCGAACGGGACAGCACGCTCAGCATGATGTATTCGGACGACGAAGGTTCCGGCTGGCAATAGAAGGTCTCTTCGTTGTCATCCTTACCCTGGGTGATCAATCCTTCTTTCACCAGTCCATCCAGCCATTTCTGGGCTATTTCAAGGGCTTCGTGTTTGTCCCACTGAAGAAACAGTTCCGCCTTCAGATAAGGGTAGAGAATGGCGCAGATACGCAGAATTTCCCGGCGTGATATGCGGGCATTGTTGACAAAGAAACAGCTGATCAAAGAAGGGATCGCAAAGATGTGTAGCACATTGTTGCGATAGTAGGTCATGGTGATGGCGGTTTTCTCATCCATGGTGATGATATCGCCCAGGGCATCACTCTGCCTCTGAATCAGCTGGAGGTTTTCCACATAGTGAATGATGCTCCTGGCATCCAGCTCGGTCATAACCGTTTTGCTGCTGTAGGGGACAGCAGACAACAACCGGGTATAGCCTTCAAGCTGGCGGATCAGCTCTTCTTCCCCAAGGGCATGCCGCGGTGAGGAGAGCAGGGAGATGGCTACCAGGTTGACCGGGTTGATCACCGCAGCAGAGTTGATGTTTCCGGTAATGGCGCCCGCCAGCTGGTTGGTGGTTTTTTTCAGCCACTCGGGTTTGCTGGCTTCTCCGGTATCTTCTTTCCACTGGGGGACGTGGGTGTCCAGAAACTGATCAAGATCCACGGGTTCCCCGAAGGTAATCCAGGCTTTACCAAACTCTTTCCGAAGGGCTGAAAGCGTTCGGACAATGTCCAGGGGAGACTCTTTTTTCTTGGTCTTGCCCCGAAGCTCGCCCAGGTAGCTGTTCATTTCCAGCAGTTTTTCATAACCAATATAAACCGGAACAAAGGCCAGTGGCTTGCGGTTGTCCCTCAGGAAGCTTCTCAGGGTGATGGACAGCATACCGGTTTTAGGCGACAGGGTGCGTCCGGTTCTTGAGCGCCCCCCTTCAATGAAGTACTCCGTGGCAAAACCTTTGCTGGTAAGGGTGTACATGTATTCGTGGAACACAGAACTGTACAGGGGGTTACCCCGGAAGGTCCGGCGCATGAAAAAAGCGCCGCCCTTGCGCAGAATGGTACCCACAACGGGCATATTCAGATTGATGCCCGCGGCAATGTGGGGAGGAGCAAGGCCTTCGTAATACAGGACATACGACAGTAAAAGATAGTCTATATGGCTTCTGTGGCAGGGGACATAGACCAGAGTATGGCTCTGGGCCAGCTCCTTCAGAGGCTCAATATGGTTGATTTTGACACCGCTGTAGAGCTTGTTCCAGAACCAGGTCAGGACAATATCCAGAAAACGCAGGACGGGCATGGAGTAGTCCGAGGCGATTTCATTGGCGTACTTGCGGGCCTTGGCTTCGGCTTCCACCAGGGTGATTTCCTGGGCAGACGCTTCTGCGGCAATGGCTTTCTGAATACGCTGGGTATGGATCAGCCCATTGACCAGGGTCCGGCGGTGAGAAAGATCTGGGCCAATCACCGAAGCTTTGTGACGGCGCAGGTGAACCCGGAGGATCCGGTTGACTTTGCGGACACTGCGGGAGTGATCCTCGCTGGTTCCTATCATCTCTTTGAGGGACATGGCCGGGCTGAAATGAACCATGGTTTGCCGGCCGTGGAGCAGGGTTGCAAGAAATTTCCGGAAACGCCCACCCAGGCTGAAGTTCCAGTCAAACAGCAGCTTGAAGGCTGAATGTTCTTTGTCCGGTGATCTTCCCCAGAGAATGGTGACCGGAACCAGTTGGACATCCTGATTGTTTTTTTGAAACCCGGCCACCAGTTGTTCAAGGAGCTCCGGAGGCTCCGGTCGTTCCCGCTGAAGGATCAGGCCATCGTACTGGCTCAGAAAAAAATGGGCTTTGTTGCTGGACCCTTTACCCTCTTCAATAGAAGGGATCTCTATGGGGTGGTAGGGGCGGGGCAGTCCGGCTTTGATGCACTCCCGCTCCAGCACCATCAGGTCAGTCAGTGAGCGGTGATTCAATACATAGCAGACGGGTTTGTCCGGTTGCAGGTTCAGGGCTTCAGCGCTGTTATTGTGTACAGTGGTACGAACCCAGGTTGAAAGCAGTTTTCTCAGGCTGTGAAACGTATAGCGATTAAGGGTAATGGGCTTTAGCATGGAACTGGCTCTTGGCCTGCATCCGTATTGATTGAATAGAGAAAGGCGGATCAGAGGCCTGTCCTTCCGGGAGGCCTTCCAGGGTAGCCTTCTGGCGAATGGCTTGGGGTAGTGTTGCGCCCCGTAACGGTACCCGTTGAAACGGAAGGCATTTTAGCCTGTTTGGCACTGGCGGCGCAAAGAGGATTTCCCAACTAAGAATGGTTGAGTAAGTCTTAGCCAGCATTAGGCCATTTGATCAGGCTTTCCTCTCCCTGTTCATTGAGCTGCCACCATTCATCCATATCGGCACCTTCCTGCCATGGTCCTGAGTTGCATCGAACCTGGCAGGGGCTATGGGCATGAAGGCTTCGGGCACATTCCGTGTCATCCTTCCAGGGAGTGCCTGAGGTTTTGAACCAGATACTGGTCCAGGCTTTGCCTACGGCTCCTTCCATGATCATGACCGGGATGGGCTTCTGGCTGACCATCACCTCCAGATCATGGACGGCCTTGCCCCGGTTAATGGTGTTGACCTGTTCAAAGCAGTCTTGAAGCCATTGGGTAATGGCTTCAAGGGAAAGGTTTTTGGCGTAGATCTCAATGTCATCAATGGTGTTCATTACATTTTCAGTGTCAGGAGCCTGCTGGGCTTATGCTTTCGAGCATAAAATTCAGTAGAGCGAGACAAATTAGTCGATAAGTTCGTGCAAATAGCTGACCTATTTAATCGAACTTATCGACTAATTTGGCCGCTCTTTCTGCATTTTAGGCCGAAATTGTCGTAAGTCCGACAGGCTCCCAAGAGCTTATTCAGTCAGCAGGTGGGTCAGAACGCTCTGGTAAATGCCCTGCAGTGTATCAAGATCTCTGGCGTTAACACACTCATTGACTTTATGAATCGTGGCATTGACCGGCCCCAGTTCCACCACCTGGGCGCCTGTCGGGGCGATGAAACGCCCATCGGATGTGCCGCCAGAGGTGGACAGCTCTGTGGTCTGCCCCGTGACTTCAAGGATGGCTTTCTGGGCTGCCTCCACCAGCTCCCCAGGTCGGGTCAGAAAAGGCTGGCCACTCAGGTGCCAGTCAATGTCGTATTCGAGCTTATTGCTGTCGAGTATTTCCAGAACCCGGCGCTTGAGGTCTTCATCGGTCACTTCAGAAGAAAAGCGGAAGTTGAAGTTGATCCGGCACTCTCCGGGAATGACATTACTGGCACCATCGCCAGCCTGGATTTGCCAGATCTGGAAGCTGGTGGGGGGGAAGAATTCATTGCCTTCATCCCATATTTCCCGGGTCAGGTCGGCAATGACCGGACCCGCCTGATGGACCGGGTTTCGTGCCAGCTGAGGATAAGCAACATGCCCCTGAATCCCTTTAATGGTCAGGTGCCCGTGCAAGGAACCCCGGCGACCATTTTTCACAACATCGCCTACGGTTCGGGTGCTGGACGGTTCCCCTATCAGGCACCAGTCTATTTTTTCGTTACGGGCTTCCAGATGTTCGATGACTTTTACAGTGCCATTTCGGGCGGGGCCTTCTTCATCACTGGTGATCAGAAAGGCGATAGAACCCTTGTGGTTCGGGTGTTCACTGAGAAACCCTTCACAGGCCGTAACCATGGCGGCAAGGCTGCCTTTCATATCCGCTGAGCCTCTGCCGTGGAGCATGCCATCAATGATGGCTGGCTGGAAGGGAGGGTTCTGCCATTGCTCTTCCGGTCCGGAAGGGACCACATCGGTATGGCCGGCAAAGGCAAGTACAGGCCCGGTGTCGCCTTTTCTCAACCAGATATTCTCAACCTCACCAAAGCGGAGCCGCTCTACTTTGAAGCCCAGAGGTTCCAGGCGGCTGATCATTAATTCCTGGCAGCCCTCATCGGCGGGGGTGACGGAGGGGCGGCGAATCAATTCAATGGCCAGGTCAAGGGTGTTTGATGTCATAGGCTTTTTTTGTCGGTTGTCCTTCGCTACAGGCATTTATTTTATTTTCCTTTGCGACAGGCGATTGTTTTGTTTGAGGGAGGTTCTGTACATCATTGTATCATTCAAACAGGGATGTTGTTTTTCAATTGTTCAGATTGATTTGCTGGTCAATGGCCGGATTATTTTTGCAGTCTGGCAGTTGTCTGGTTGTGGGTATACCCCTCACCCCGGCCCTCTCCCAGGGGGAGAGGGGGAAGAAGGTAGCCCTCTTTAGGTGGAACAGCGGGAGTCCTTCACTCTGGGGTACTGCTTTCCGGTGACACAAAACGGTCAATAATAAAGCAGGCAACCAGGGCTGTGGCCAGGAACCCTCCCAGAAAGATCATGGGCATGACGGAGTAGCCAAGGATATGCCATATCACGTATTCCAGGGTGCTCATGGGGTGTCGCCTCCAGGCATGTTGAGGGTATAACAGTGAGACTGCCTGAACCGTTGATGCAGTTACCATCCTTCAACGCCTGACATATCGGGCAGTTTGTGGGCAATGCCCTTATGGCAGTCTATGCAGGTGTTTTCTCCGGAAGCCAGGGCCGTGCTGTGCAGCGCAGCCGCCCTTCGGGCTTGAACGGAAAAATCCATATACTGGAAGTGGTGGCAGTTGCGACACTCTCTTGAGTCGTTTTCCTTTAAACGCTGCCACTCACGGGTCGCCATTTCCAGCCGGTGTTGTTCAAACTTGTAGGGGGTGTTGATCTTGCCGGTGATTTTGCCCCAGAGTTCTTTGCTGGCCTGCACTTTTCTTACGATTTTATGGGTCCATTCATGGGGGACATGGCAGTCGGGACAGCTGGCGCGAACGCCGGAGCGATTGCTGTAGTGAATGGTGGTTTTCAGCTCCTGGAAGACATTGTCGTGCATTTCGTGGCAGCTGGTGCAGAAGGCTTCTGTATTGCTGACTTCCATAAAGGTATTGAAGCCGCCCCAGAAGACAATGCCGGCCGTGAAGCCAAATGCGAGAATGACCCATAAAGCGATGGCGGCAGGCCGGGTGAGTATCTGCCAGTAACGGCGGATAAAGGCAGGCAGTTTCATTTCAGGCTCTCAACGGGCTCGAAAATATTCTGGATCAGGGGTTTGGCATTGGCCTGGGGCACATGACACTGATTACAGAAATATCGGCCCGGAGCCACATCGGCCAGAACGTTGCCGTTTCGATCGATAAAGTGAGTAGGGCTGATGCGGGTGGCCTTCATTTTCACGGCATTCTCCCAGCTGTGGCACATGAGACATTTGTTGCCGTTGATGTTGATCTCATAACCACGAATCGAGTGGGGGATCAGGGGTGGCTGGCCAATGTATTGCAGAACAGGCCGGACTCTCTCTTTTGGGTACTTAGTCAGTGAGGGTGGAGTGGGATCCTCAGGAATCGGAGTTGGGCCACGCAGCGACTGAACCTTGACCGGTTTCTGCTCCTTTTTTTCTTTCTCGGTGCCATAAAGCACGTTGACACTGGTGATCATGGTGGTCAGCGCGATCAGTAAGGAGGTGAGAGGTAGAAAACGGTGTGACCGGAGATAGTGTGACCGGCCGGAACCCGGTCTTTCCGTGGATTGCTTCATGACGATGCCTGAATTTTTTCGACCCGGACGGCGCATTTTTTGAAATCGGTTTGCTTGGAGAGAGGGTCTGTGGCGTCAAGAATCAGTTTGTTGGCCAGTTCACTGGCATCAAAAAAGGGAATAAAGGTATAGCCCCGGGGCATGGCATCTCTTCCCCGGGTTTCAACCCGGGTTCGAATATCGCCCCGCCTGGAAATGACTCGAACCTCCGTTCCCCGCCTCAGGCCTCTTTCCGCGGCATCGTCCGGGTTCATAAACAGGACGGCGTCGGGGAAAGCCTTGTAAAGCTCAGGCACTCTCTGGGTCATGCTTCCGGAATGCCAGTGTTCGAGAACGCGCCCGGTGGCCAGCCAGAGATCGTATTCCTGGTCCGGTTGCTCCGGAGGCGGTTCATAGGGCAGGGCAAAGATCCAGGCCTTGCCGTCCGGTTTGCCATAGAACTCAAAGTCTTTGCCCTCCTTCACATAAGGGTCATACTCTTCATTAAAGCGCCAGCGGGTTTCTTCACCATTGACTACTGGCCAGCGAAGTCCCCGTGCTTTGTGATACATCTCGAATGGGGCCAGATCATGGGCTTTCCCCCGGCCGAAGTGAGCGTACTCTTCAAACAATCCCTTCTGGACATAAAAGCCAAAATGCCGGGACTCATCATTTTCGCGGTCAGGGTTCGTCTGCGACAGAGGAAAACGGTTGACCTGGCCATTGGCGTAGAGCACGTCATAGAGTCTCTTTCCCCGAAATCGAGGGGCTTTGGCCAGCAAAGGTTCAGGCCAGATGTCATCGACTTTTAAATATTTGGAAAACTCCATCAGTTGCCATAAATCGCTCTTGGCATCGCCGGGGGCTGTTACCTGCTGGTACCAGAACTGGGTACGCCTTTCGGCATTGCCATAGGCCCCTTCTTTTTCCACCCACATGGCCGTGGGGAGAATAAGGTCGGCCCCCTGGGTGGTGACAGTGGGGTAGGCATCAGATACCACAATAAAGTTGTCCGGGTTGCGATAGCCGGGAAAGGTTTCCTGGTCCAGGTTCGGGGCTGTCTGAAGGTTGTTGTTGCACATCACCCAGTAGGCGTTGAGTTTTCCGTCTTTCAGCATTCTGTCCTGAAGCACGGCGTGATAGCCGACTTTGGAAGGGATAGTGCCTGCTGGCAGTTTCCAGATCTTTTCCGCTTTTTTTCGATGCTCTGGATTGGCCACCAGCATATCTGCGGGCAACCGGTGGGCGAAGGTACCCACCTCCCGGGCAGTGCCACAGGCAGAGGGTTGTCCGGTCAGAGAGAAGGGGCTGTTGCCGGGCTGGGCTATTTTTCCGGTCAGCAGGTGGATGTTATAAATAATATTATTCATCCAGACGCCCCGGGTGTGCTGGTTAACACCCATGGTCCAGAGAGACATCACGCGGGTCTCCGGGTTGGCATAGCCCTCAGCCAGCTCTTTCAGGGCGCGTTCGGGAACACCAGAGAGCTCCATGGTTTTCTCAAGGGTGTAGTCACTGACAAACCGGGCGAAGGTATCAAAGTCAATTTCGGAGGAATCGCCACTGTCGGGATTCCTGGCTTGTTTCTGCAGTGGAGACTCAGGCCTGAGCCCGTAACCAATATCCGTCACTCCTTGTCGAAAACGGGTGTGTTTCTTGATAAACGCCTTGTTCACCCGGCCTGTGGAAATAATGTAGTGGCAGATAAAATTACCGATGGCCAGGTCGGTCTGGGGTTTGAAAATGATGGGATGGTGAGCCAGGTCGCAGGAGCGGTGACGGAAGGTGGATAATACAGCCACCCGAACATGGTCGTAGGCCAGAACCCGGGCGGCAATCCGGCTCCAGAGCACGGGGTGGTTTTCAGCCATATTGGAGCCCCAGAGCACAAAGAGATCGGCATTTTCAAAATCGTCGTAGCAGCCCATGGGCTCATCAATGCCAAAGGTCCGGATAAAGCCAACCACGGCAGAAGCCATGCAATGCCGGGCATTGGGATCAATGTTGTTGGATCTGAAGCCCCCTTTCATTAATTTTGATGCCGCATACCCTTCCCACACGGTCCATTGTCCGGAACCAAACATGCCCACCGCTTCAGGCCCTTTTTTCTTGATAGTGCCGGTGAATTGCCTGGCCATTTCCTGAAAGGCCCGGTCCCAGCTGATGGGGGTAAACTGTCCGTCTTTTGCGTACTGGCCATTGCGCATTCTGAGCAGCGGTGTTGTCAGACGGTCAGAGCCGTATAACACTTTGGAGAGAAAGTACCCTTTAATGCAATTCAGTCCCCGGTTGACGGGGGCATCGGGATCCGCTTGAGTGGCAACGACCTGTTTGTCTTTGACGCCAACAAGAACACTGCAGCCAGTACCACAAAACCGGCAGGGAGCTTTATCCCAGCGAATCCGGTTTTTTTTGCTGGATGCAATAATGTTGGCAGCTTGCGCCGTGGTGCCCAGGCCCGCAGCGCTGAGTGCTGCAGTAGCTGCTGATAGCTTGATAAACTGTCGCCTGTTCTCATTCATGGAGTGTTCCAGAGGCGGTCGCGGAAGAGGTTAATGCTGATTGGGCCAGGTTTTCAGAATCCAGAAGGTCGCTTTGACAAAAAGTGAGTGCTGTATCAATAACACCGGGGATGCTTCGGATGGCTTCGACAGTCTCAATAATGGAGCAGGAAGGGGTGACAGTTTCGACCGTCAGAGCAAATCTTCCGGAAGGGTCTTGACCATGAATATCGACGCCGGGAATCTTCAATAGGTGCTCTGCTACCTCTTGATAGTGTTCCGGCCGTGCGAGTACCACGAGGCTGCACACTTCATAGCAGGCAATAGGGTTATGATCGTCACTGTTCATTGGGGGCATAAAGTAGGGTTATCAGCAATCGCTGAAGCATCAGGAAAGTAAATGGCCGTTACGGGGCATACTCTGAAGCAGCCGCCACAGCCGGTGCATTTGGACAGGTCTATTTCAGGGTGAGGAACGGCCTCTTTACCATGGTGGAAAAGGATGGCTCTGGAAGCGCACTCATCCCCGCAACTGAAGCAGCTGGTGTTATGTGCCGTCAGGCACTTCTGGGGATCAATGGCTGCTTTAATAGACCATGGCTGTTTACCTGCTGGAAAGTGAATGGCTCCCGTCGGGCAGGCTTCAGCGCAGTCAGAACAAAATGTGCACTCTCCCTCTTTGAAACTGACCGAAGGAAAGCCTCCTTCCCCTTTCACCAGAACACTCTGGGGACAGACGTTAATGCACTTCGAGCAGCGGGAACAAAGAGAGATAAATCGCTCTTCGGACAAAGACCAGGGGGGACGAAGAGGTGGAGGAGCCCCCACCTTTCCTGTGAAAAGGTCTCTACGGCTATGGTTAATGGCGTTGGTGTTCATGGTGCCATTTGACTGGCTGAAGGTTGATTGCCTGACAGTATAGATAGGTTTGGCGGTTGTGTTGGATATATTGCTTTTTGATCAGTGCTATTTGCTGGTGGGGGAAGGCTGGCTTTGAGCGTCTTTGTTGAGCACAAGTGGCCGCTTGTAAGGGGGGAAGCCTTCCGTGGCCTGGTTGAATGCTATGACTTAGATTTCATAATCTGTAGTAGTTCAGACCTGATCTGACAGTCACCGATTTTTCAGAGGGTGTCTGTCAGGTCAAATTCAGGCTACAAATTTTTCCTTCCAGATCTCTTTGCCATCTATCAGAGTTTCCATTGGCGTTCTT